>DAOWNN010000200.1 GCA_030642585.1 Bacteroidota bacterium
GCATATATTTGCACAATATTACAGACGAATGAAAATTGTTACTAAGAAAAAAGATCTGATTCATTTTCTTGGACCCAAATGGAAAGCACCTGGGAAAATCGGGCTTGTCCCTACCATGGGGGCCCTGCACAAAGGGCATCTTTCTCTAATATTTGAAGCACTTAAGGAAAACTCACATATTCTGGTTAGCATCTTTGTAAATCCCACTCAATTTAACGATAGTAAGGATTTAGTAAATTATCCAAGAAACAATTCAGAAGATCTGGACATTTTAGAGGGTCTGTTGAGACAGGAAGATATTGTGTTTATACCTGACGAAACAGAAATGTATCCTGAACCAGACATACGCATCTTTGATTTTGGCCACCTTGATAAAATTATGGAGGGGGCAAAAAGGCCTGGGCACTTCAATGGTGTTGCTCAAATTGTAAGTAAATTGTTTGACTTAATCAAACCTGATATTGCATACTTTGGAGAAAAAGACCTTCAGCAACTTATAATTATTAAAAAATTAACAGAAATTACAGGTAGTAATACAGCTATAATCGGCTGTCCTATCATTCGCGAAAATGATGGCTTAGCAATGAGTTCGCGCAATAGATTATTGAGCGAGGCCGAAAGAAAAGAGGCAGTAAAAATATCACAGGCACTATTTGATGCTGCTAAGCTCAAAAACCGGTTAAACCCAGGTAAATTAAGGAAAAACATCATCGATCGTATCAATTCAAACCCTGAACTGAAAGTGGAATACTTCGAAATTGTAGATGGCTTTAACCTGAAGCCCGTTAAAAGCTGGGACAGTTCTCCTCTGATTTTTGGCTGTGTAGCAGTAAAGATTGGATCAATTAGGCTGATAGATAATTATAAACTGGTTGACAAAAAAAATAAATAAATAAACCTGATTCCTTAATTGTTTGAACTTATATTCATATTCTGTAACTTTGCATCGTTATGTTTATAGAAGTAGTTAAATCAAAAATTCATAAGGTTACTGTAACAGAAGCTAATTTACAGTATGTAGGAAGCATTTCTATTGATGAAGCCCTGATGGAAGCTGCTAATATTATTGAAAATGAAAAGGTTCAGGTTGTCAACCTCAACAACGGAGAGCGTCTGGAAACTTATGTAATTAAAGGTGAAAAAAACTCAGGAGCCATTTGTCTTAATGGCCCTGCTGCAAGAAAAGCTGCAGTTGGAGATGTTATTATTATTATATCTTATGCAATGCTTGAATTTGAAGAAGCCAAATCATTTTCACCTCAACTTTGTTTTCCCGATACCTCAACCAACAAACTTCTCAAATAATTCCAATTGAGAAAAATAATTATCAATTCCTTCAAATTCCTTTTATTCCTTTTTATCGGAATAGTGTTACTTTATTTTGCTTTTAAAGACATCAACTTTCAAGACCTATGGATTGATCTGAAACAGGCAAATTATAATTGGGTAATTCTTGCATTGAGTCTAAGTGTTTTAAGTCATCTGAGCAGGGCAATGAGATGGAAAATATTAATTGAACCCCTTGGATATTCGCCCAAAACCAGGAATGTTTTTTATGCAGTGATGATTGGATATCTTGCGAACCTGGCTGCACCACGACTTGGAGAAATTTCCAGATGCGGCTCTCTGAACAAAACCGATAAAATTCCTTTTGATTCACTTATTGGGACGGTAATTGTTGAAAGAACTATTGACCTGCTCACATTAATTATTCTGACTATTATTATCTTTTTTTCCAAGATTAATTTTTTTGGAAATTTCATTATTCATAATGTTTATATGCCACTTTCCTTAAAAATTCAGGAAATGTTTTCAGCCACCTCCCGGATATTGTTCCTGATTGGAATTATATTTATTTCCCTGGTAATTATCTGGTACTTAAGGGGAGTAATCTCAAAGATGAAAATCTTTCAAAAATTCAAAAAAATTGGTCTGGGTGTCTTAGATGGAATAAAGTCTGTATATAAAATGAAAAGATTTTCCGGCTTTATTTTTCATACTTTTTTTATTTGGTCTTTATACTTTTTGATGACCTGGGTGATGGTTTTTGCTCTTCCCGAAACCTCTTTTCTCACAGCTATTGATGGCTTATTTTTGTTGGTTATTGGTTCTTTTGGTATGGCTGCACCAGTTCAAGGAGGAATTGGCGCTTTTCATTGGATTATTTCCAGGGGTCTGAGCATTTATGGAATACCCTTTGAAAAAGGACTGGCATTTGCAACAATCCTTCATGAAAGCCAATTGCTTATGGTACTTATTCTGGGGTCAATTTCTTTAATTATCGTCGTATTAAACAGGAAAAAATCTTATCTTGCATAAGAAGTTCCTAATTTTAATACAATGGATCAATATTATTTTATTCAAGACAAAATAACCGATATCATTGGTCTGCGCTATATGCTTTCGGTATACCGGTTTAAAAATCAAAAAATAGTTTTTACAGAAGGATGTTTCGATCTCATCCATCGCGGACATATCAAATTTCTTACTCAGGCAGCCGGAATGGGAGATAAATTAATAGTAGGGCTTAACTCTGACTCCTCTGCCTCAAAGTTAAAAGGGAAGGGCAGGCCCATTCAAACTCATGGGACCAGATCAATGATTCTTGCATCTCTTCGTTTTGTTGATCATGTTGTAATTTTTGAAAATGAAACACCTCTGAAGCTACTCAAAATAATTCAGCCCGATGTTCTTGTAAAAGGGGGAGATTGTGTTGAAGATGAAACCATTGGGGACGATCTGGTATCATCAAAAGGAGGTAGAATCGTCACTCTTGATGTTTTGAAAGGTTATTCCACTACTTCTCTGATTGAAAGAATAAAAAGTCTCTAAATATCTTTAAAATCTCAGATGTTTTCAGAAATTACATAAATTTAAATTCTATGCAAATATTCTCATTGATTGATGGCCAAATCTAAAAGTGTTTATGTTTGTCAGAGTTGCGGTGCAGAATCTGCAAAATGGATTGGGAAATGTCCTTCGTGCCAACAATGGAATTCCTATGTTGAAGAGATTTTTCAAAAACCCGACCGGTCTGTTGTTTCCTTTTCACCCACCAAATCCAGTCCTGTTCCTATTTCAGACATTCAGCCTCATAAAAGGGGCAGAATTAAAACCTTAAGTAAAGAGTTTGATAGGCTTCTGGGTGGTGGCCTGGTTCCCGGATCGCTTATTCTTCTTGGTGGAGAGCCCGGAATTGGCAAGTCAACTATGGCTCTCCAGGTGCTACTTGGTATGGAAAAAACCATAAGTCTATATGTTTCAGGAGAAGAAAGCGAGCAACAAATAAAGATACGTTCAGAACGCATTGGAAACACAAATGAAACTTGTTTTATTTATTGTGAAACAAAACTGGAAGATATACTCCACAATATAGAACGGATTAAACCAGAAGTTGTTATTATCGACTCCATTCAAACCATTCATACCGAAAGAATAGAATCTTCTCCCGGAAGTGTTTCCCAGGTTCGGGAATCTGCCAGTTTACTGCTTAAATATTCAAAAGGATCGGGTATCCCAATTATTCTCATCGGACATATCACGAAGGACGGAAGCCTGGCAGGGCCGAAAGTACTGGAACATATTGTTGATACAGTTCTTTATTTCGAAGGCGACCGCAATCATCTTTACAGAATTTTAAGGGTTAATAAAAATCGTTTTGGATCTACTTCTGAGCTTGGCATATTTGAAATGAATGATACAGGCTTACGTGAAATTGAGAATCCCTCTGAGCTTCTAATTTCTCATTTTGAAGAAAAGTTAAGTGGAGTTGCCATATCAGCTACATTAGACGGGACTCGGCCGTTTCTTATTGAGACTCAGGCCCTTGTAAGCTCTGCGGTATATGGAACACCACAAAGATCCTCTACAGGATTTGATTTGCGACGATTAAATATGTTACTCGCAATTTTAGAAAAAAGAGCTGGTTTTAAATTAGCTGCAAAAGATGTTTTTCTTAACATTGCCGGAGGAATAAAAGTTGCAGACCCGGCAATTGATATGGCTGTAATTTGTTCTATATTATCATCAAACCTGGATTTTCCAATTGATAAGAAAAAATGTTTTTCTGCTGAAGTGGGCTTATCTGGGGAAATACGACCGGTGAGTCGCATTGAACAAAGAATTTTGGAAGCTGAAAAATTGGGTTTTGAGCAAATATACCTTTCAAAATATAATTTAAAAGGACTGAAAACTGCAAAATATACAATTCAAATTGTACCTCTTGATAAAATAGAAAATCTAATTCGGCAATTATTTAGTTAAAATTTAAACACATGAAAAAGTACATTCTAATAAGTTTTATGAGTCTCTTCTTGTTTTCCGCCTGTGATATTTTAAAAGAACTTGAAATTCCGGTTTATGGGACAGTTACTGAAGGAGATATTGTTAATGGATTAAAAGAAGCTTTAAAGATTGGTACTGAGAATGGTATCAACTCATTGAACCAGCAGGATGGTTTTTACGGGAACCCCCTTTTCAGAATCCCTTTCCCCGAAGAGGCAAAATATGTAGAAGAAAAATTAAGAGCCCTTGGTTTCAATAAAATGATTGATGATTTTATTATAACACTGAACCGGGGTGCAGAAAAGGCAGTAAAAAAAGCGTCTCCTATCTTCCTGGATGCCATTACAAGCATGAGCTTTTCAGATGCAAGGGCTATTCTGAATGGTAAAGAGGATGAAGCCACCAGGTATTTTCATTCAAAAACTAATGATCAATTGATTGTTGCATTTAAACCGGACGTACAAACAACATTAGATCAAGTTCATGTAACTTCCTACTGGGATGACATAACGACTGCATATAATAAGATCCCTTTTACTAAAAAAGTGGAAACCGATCTTGCACAATACGTAACTGAAAAAACAGTTGATGGTTTGTTTACACGTATTGCCCAGGAAGAGAAATTAATTCGTGAAGACCCCAAAGCCAGGGTTACCGAAATTCTTCGAAAAGTTTTCGGACAACAATAAAAATGATTGATACAGGTCTTTGAACAGATGGGAAAGGGTTTTGCTTTGAGGCCAGAAAAAAGAGGCTGACAATTGATGGTGAATACAATTATGTAGACGGGTCATTTTATTGTTTTTATTGACCCCTTTCAGGCATACGCGTCAACTTAAGAAGAGTTTTGTCTGTACCTGAATCAATTGGAGGC
>DAOWNN010000039.1 GCA_030642585.1 Bacteroidota bacterium
ATTCTGGTCATGGAGTCTTCATCATTGAACAAAAAATCACTTAATGCTTTAGCCAACTCTGTTTTACCAACTCCGGTAGTTCCTAAAAAGATGAAGGAGCCAATTGGTCGTTTTTCATCTTGTAAACCTGCTCTGTTTCGTCTAACAGCATCAGCAACCGCTTCAATAGCTTCATCTTGCCCGATCACTCTTTTGTGAAGTTCATCTTCGATTCTCAACAACTTTTCTCTTTCACTTTCAATCATTTTCGATACTGGAATGCCTGTCCATTTAGAAATTACTTCCGCAATTTCTTCGATAGTAACTTCTTCCTTAATCATTTTGGAAGTAGCTTGAATTTCTGTTAAATCTGATTTAAAACTTTCCAATTTTCCTTCTGATTCTATAACTTTTCCGTATCGTATTTCAGCAACTTTTCCAAAATCTCCAATTCGTTCGGCCTGTTCGGCTTCGTATTTTAGTTTTTCAATTTCTTCTTTCGCTTTTTGAATTCCTTCAACAATATCTTTTTCTGCCTGCCATTTAGCACTTAAGCTGTTTTTTTCTTCCTGAAGATTAGCTAAAGCCTTTATTATTTTCTTTAATTTTTTATCGTCTTTTTCTCTTATAATTGCCTCTCGTTCAATTTCAAGTTGCATTATTTTCCGCTCAACTTCGTCTAATACTTCAGGTTTAGAATTAATTTCCATACGTAATTTTGAAGCTGCTTCATCAATTAAATCAATAGCCTTGTCTGGTAAAAACCTATCAGATATATAGCGTTGAGAGAGTTCTACTGCTGCAATTATTGCTGAATCTTTAATTTGTACTTTATGATGATTTTCATACTTTTCTTTAATCCCTCTTAAGATAGAAATTGCATCTTCTATAGTGGGTTCATCAATCATAACTTTCTGGAAACGTCTCTCCAGGGCCTTATCTTTCTCAAAATATTTTTGATATTCATTAAGAGTGGTTGCTCCTATTGCCTTAAGTTCTCCTCTTGCTAAAGCGGGTTTTAAAATGTTAGCAGCATCCATTGCGCCTTCTCCTCCACCTGCACCAACAAGTGTATGTATTTCATCAATAAACAATACAATATCTCCTTCAGCATTGGTTACTTCTTTTATAACAGCTTTTAACCGCTCTTCAAACTCTCCTTTATATTTTGCGCCGGCAATTAATGAGCTAATATCTAGAGAGAAAATTATTTTATCTTTTAAATTTTCAGGCACATCACCAGTAATAATTCTATGAGCCAATCCTTCGGCAATAGCTGTTTTACCAACACCCGCCTCACCTACTAAAATTGGATTGTTTTTAGTTCTTCGGGATAAAATTTGCAGTACTCTTCTTATTTCATCATCTCTGCCAATTACCGGATCCAATTTATTTGCTTTAGCCAGCTCATTTAAGTTTCTTGCATACTTATTCAAAGCATTATATTGTTCTTCCTGACTTTGAGAAGTTACATTGCTGCCTTACCTTAATTCCTGAATGGCAGCTTTCATGTCTTTTTCTTTTACACCATTATCTTTCATTAGCTGAGAAATTGTATCTCCTGTGCTTAAAAGTGCCAATAAAAGATGTTCAATAGAAACATATTCATCTTTAAAATCTTTGAGAAAGGAAGATGCCTTTTGCAAAGTTTTATTTGCATTTTGCGATAAATATTGATTTCCTCCTGTAACTTTTGGGTAAGATTCTACAATTTTGCCTACTGCTTGCTTAAAAATATTAACATTCACACCCAATTTCTGTAAAATAAATGGAGTTACATTTTCATCAACTTCCATCATAGCTTTTAAAATATGACCCGTTTCCACACTCTGGTTTTGATTACCCATAGCAATTTGTTGCGCTTGCTGTATGGCTTCTTGCGATTTTATAGTGAAATTATTGAAATTCATAAATACTTTGATTTTAGTCAATATTAATCATGTCAAATTCTAATCCAATTGAGTTTTTTGGGTGGTGATAAGAAGGAATGGCTGAAAATACTGCCATTTTTTCAGTCTATTTAGAAATTTATTAACTTTCTATCCTTAATTAAACATAATAAATACTACTATGAAAATGTATAAACAAGTAGCTCCTGTAATTATCTTTCTTTTTATCGCAATAAGTACGGAATTATTTGCGATCAATACTTCAGACACCAGGATGTTGTCTCAACCTGCTATCAGTCAGAATCACATTG
Organism: Bacteroidota bacterium; assembly: GCA_030642585.1. Taxonomy (GTDB): domain Bacteria; phylum Bacteroidota; class Bacteroidia; order Bacteroidales; family VadinHA17; genus JAYEGO01. The sequence continues at coordinate 2,180 of DAOWNN010000039.1, forward strand.
CCTTCATTTATGCAGAAGATTTATGGATTGCAAATATTGACGGAACTTATCCAAAAAGACTCACCATTGATGAAGGAATTGAGTCCAGACCTATGTTTAGTCCGGATGGTAAACACATTGCTTTCAGTGCCCAATATGATGGCAACACCGATGTTTTTCTGATTTCAGCAGAGGGTGGCATTCCCAAAAGACTTACCTGGCATCCTGGGACCGATTTGGTTTTAGGATTTACACCGGATGGAGAGAATGTACTTTTTAGCTCCCAGCGATCTGTTTTTACCAACAGGTATTTTCAACTTTTTACCGTTTCATTAAAGGGAGATTTCCCTCAAAAACTTGAAATCCCCAATGCCTTCAGGGCTTCCTATTCTCCTGATGGTCAATTCATGGCATACACACCTATAGCCGGAAGATATCAACAATGGAAACACTACCGTGGTGGTACAGTTGCTAATATCTGGCTCTTTTCATTTCAAGACCATTCAATTGTTAAAATTCCTCAACCAGATGGAGGATGCAACGATACTGAACCCATGTGGATTGGTAATAAGATTTATTTTAGAAGTGACCGAAATAATGAATTCAATTTGTACTCATATGATCTTAGCTCAAAAACGATTGACCAGCATACTCACTATTCAGATTTTCCAATTATCAGTGCTTCTGCAGGAAATAGCAAAATAATATTTGAGCAAGCGGGATATTTACATACACTTGATATTGTTTCTTCCGAAGCCCAAAAGCTTGAAATCGGGATTGCCACTGATCTCCTTGAGCTTCGGGCCAGGTATGTAAAAGGATCCGGTTATATAAGAAGTGCAGGTATCTCTCCAACAGGAGTACGTGCAGTTTTTGATTTCAGGGGGGATATAATGACGGTTCCTTCTGAAAAAGGTGACGCAAGGAATCTCACTCAAACAACTTCCGTTCATGAAAAATATCCTCAATGGTCACCAGACGGAAAAACCATAGCATATTTTTCAGATGCATCTGGTGAATATGAGCTTCATATAAAATCGCAGGATGGGAAAACCAAATCAAAAGTATTTTCTCTTACCGGAACCGGGTTCTATGCCTTTCCTGAATGGTCTCCTGACAGTAAGAAAATTTGTTTTGTTGATAACGGAAGAAACATTTATTTGTTGGATGTAGCATCCGGTACAATTAAGAAAATTGATACTGATGAGATGTATTTACCTGGACCGATACGAGAAATATTCGGGGATTGGTCATTTGATTCAAAATGGATTAGTTATACAAAAATTACCAATACTAATTTTAGCAGAGTTTACCTGTATTCTGTTGAACAAGGGCTTTCTCATGAAATCACAGATGGTATGAGTGATGCCTCCTCCCCTGTTTTTGATCCTGATGGGAAGTACCTGTTTTTCTTAGCTTCCACGGATGCGGGTCCTGTGGTGAACTGGTTCGATCAATCCAACATTGATATGCGAATGAGAAATTCGATTTACCTGGCAACTCTTCAGAAAGAGACCCTTTCACCATTTTCGAAAGAAAGTGATGAAGAGGAAGCTGAAGAAGGTTCAAAAGAAAGTGAGGAACCGGAAAGCAGTAATAAAAAAGGAAAAAAGAAAAAAGATGAAACTGAAGAAAAATCCACTTCCTTAACAATAGATTTTACTGGTATTCAAGCCAGAATAGTAGATCTTCCAATACGGGCTGGAAATTATTCTCAACTATCTATGGGAAAGGAAGACGAATTGTTATACATGGTTAGAAGTTCCGACAGGCGTGGTTCAGGGAAATTACATAAGTACGACCTGAAAGAAAGAGAAGATAATGAGCTTATGGAAATGGATGGATTTGAGATTTCCGCTGACGGGAAAAAAATGTTATACTTTAAAGGCCAAACAATTGGAATTACAAATACCGGAGAAAAACCAAAAGCTGGAAAAGGAATGATTAAAACTTCTGAATTGGAAATAAAAATAGATCCTTTATCAGAATGGCCACAAATTTTTAATGAAGCCTGGAGAATCAATCGTGATTATTTCTATGATCCTGGAATGCATGGGGCTGACTGGCCTGCAATGAAGGAGAAATATTCGCAATTTTTACCAGATCTTGCCTGTAGGAGTGATTTGAACAGATTAATTCAATGGATGTGCAGTGAATTATCAGTTGGCCATCACAGATTACAAGGGAGAGGAGAGCAGCTTAATAATCCTCCCCGCGTAAGTGGAGGTTTGCTGGGTGCAGATTACATCATTTCAAACAATCGCTACAAGTTTCATAAAATATTTGGTGGGTTAAACTGGAATCCCAATTTAAGATCACCCCTTACTGAACCTGGTATTAATGTCAAAGAAGGAGATTACCTCTTAGCGGTCAATGGTAATAATGTTACTGCAAATAAAAATTTATTTCAATTTTTTGAGAATACATCAGGAAAAATAGTAGAATTGACCATTGGGCCAAATCCTGATTATACAGGATCAAGACTTGTCCAGGTGGTACCTGTCTCAAATGAATACTCACTTCGAAACAGGGACTGGGTTGAAGGAAACCTTAAAAAAGTTCATAAGGCCACAAATGGGCAGGTAGCATATGTATATGTTCCAAATACTGCTGTGGCAGGGCATGAATATTTTAAGCGTTATTTCTTTCCACAGGCAAACAAGAAAGCCATCATCATTGATGAGAGATTTAATGGAGGAGGGTCACTTGCTGATTATTATATTGATATTTTGATGCGCCCTTACCAGGCTCACTGGAATTTCAGGTATGGAAATGATTTGAAGTCTCCCAGTGCATCCATTCAAGGGCCTAAAGTTATGATCATTAATGAAACTGCAGGAAGCGGCGGGGATATGTTGCCCTGGATGTTTCGGAAATTTAAGGTAGGTACTATGATTGGAAAACGAACCTGGGGTGGCCTTGTAGGGGTTCTTGGATTCCCTGAATTTATTGATGGTGGTTCGGTTACAGCACCCAATGTTGCTATTTGGACAAAAGATGGGTTTATTGTTGAAAATGTTGGTATAGCACCGGATATTGAAGTGGAACAACTGCCTTCAGAAGTAATAAAAGGTAATGACCCTCAACTTCAAAAAGCCATTGAAGTAGCCCTGGAACAACTTGAAAAGAATCCTCCGGAGGAGCAGGTTCGCCCACCCTACCCTATCAAAACCAAAAAGTAATTGCTAAAAGAGCAGTTATATGCCTGCTGTGGTTTTCATGGCAGGCATTTTTTCATCTTCAAATGGAATCAAATAATATTAGTGATAAGATGACTTGAAGTCATCATATCACTCAAGAAAAAAATTAGATCTTCAAAATTCGTATAGCATTCAGATTGTACCTATGGTTAATCGAACAAATATAGTATTTAAACGGTTAGAGTTGCAAACACAAAGCTTGTGAAATAACTGTTATATCCTTTTTACTCGTCTGACCACTAATGGTTATTGTCAGTAGATAGACTCCTGTTTTGTGCAATGCATGACCCAGATTGCAATTTCCAAAACTATAATACGCTGATAATCAGAAATGGGTCTTGAAGTAGATCGTGATGCGCACAAAACAGGAAAGCTTGTGAAAGAACTGTTAAAAGGCTATGTTTTGGTCATCCTGATGCTATAATTTTTCGTACATCTAACACACATTATTTATAAGCCAGACATAAGCTCATAAATAGATTTATAAGAATGGGTATTAGTTTTTGTTTTTAACTCCCAACAAGCCTGACCATTTTTCATATATACCTTAACGGAAATTTCTACATTTTCATTTTCTTCTTTTGGCAGATACCCTTTTCGCTCCAGAGCTTTAGTAGTCCAGGCTCTTAATTCTCCTTCTCCCTCAATATACACCTCATGCAATCTGTCTGCCGGGTAATCAAAACGTCCGGATTCCTTATTAAAAATAAGAGAGCTTCCCGGAAAAACAGAGTCAAAGAAATTGTTAAGGACCAAATCTTCCGGTGCTCCCTCTATCATTCCTCCTTTAGTCATCATCCAGATTTTATCCACCTGGTCTATTACCAGGTTTAAATCGTGAGTGGAAAAAATAATGGTTTTTCCCTTACGAGAAAGGTCTCTTAGCAATTTCAGTACTTCATACCTGTTTGGTAGATCAAGAAAAGCCGTAGGCTCATCCAGGATCAGCAGATCTGTATCCTGGGAGAGTGTTCTTGCAATCATTGCTCTTTGTCTTTCTCCATCAGAAATTTCAGTAAGCAATTTATCTCTCTTATGTACTAAATCAACCAATTCAATAGAATGATCAATCATAAACCGGTCTTCCCTGTTGATTGCTCCAAACCAGTTAGTATATGGAAAACGACCTAAAGCAACCAGATCGTATACACTTAAATTTCCGGCATTAATAATTTCTGTGGATACATACCCAACTTGTCTGGCAAGTTCCCGGCGGGAATATTTATCAATATTCTTATTATTTAATATTACACTCCCGGATAATGAAGGCTGCAATTGTACCAAAGTGCGTAGTAAAGTACTTTTTCCTATTCCATTTTGACCAATCATTGCTATTAACTCTCCATTTCTTGCTTCAACAGAGATCTCTTTCATTAACGAAATTTTGGATTTCCCTGTTGGTTTAGAAAAGCCAATCTCCAGGTTCCGGGTAATCAATATATGCTTGTTTATCTCACTCATAGAAACCGGATTTATTGGATAATTCTTTTCCTTTTAATAATAATCCAGATAATAATCGGAATTCCAAGCAGGGCAGTAATTGAATTAATAGGAAGTATCTTTTCAGATCCCGGTAATTGAGAAATCATATCACTAATAAGCATTAATGCGGAGCCTATCAAAACAGAACCGGGCATCAAAAAACCATGATTTGAAGTCCTAAAAAACATTCTTCCCAGGTGGGGAACCACAATTCCAATAAATCCTATGGGACCACAAAATGCTGTTACACTTCCAGCCAGGATACTGGTACTAAGAAATACAATAGCACGAGCAGCTTTAATATTTATTCCAAGAGTTTTTGCATAATCTTCACCTAGCAAAAGAGCGTTCAGAATTTTCACAGACGCAAAAGAAATAAGCAAGCCAATTAATATAACAATAGATAAGACCTGAATTTGATCCTGAGTAATATTCCCAAGACTTCCCATTGACCAAACAACAAATGATTTCAAAAGAGATTCATTACTGAAATATTGCATAACTCCCACCAGCGCAGAAGCAATACTTCCAAAAAGTATTCCTAAAATAAGAATGGTCATAATATCCTTAATTCTGACCGATACAATAAAAATTAAAAGAAGAATCAATGCAGAGCCAAAGCTTGCAGCAAGTACCAATGTCCAGTCTCCAATCATATTTGAAGATGTCTGAAATAAAATAGACGAGAACCCAAGCACGAGGATAGCAACACCCAAACTTGCACCTGAGCTGATACCAAGCACGTATGGTCCGGCCAGAGGATTTCTGAAAACAGTTTGCATCTGCAAACCACTTACTGAAAGAGCCATCCCGGCCAACAGGGCTGTCAGGGCCCTCGGTATCCGAAAGCTGAAGATAATCACTTCCCACTCTGAATGGGATGAAGATTTTCCAACAAGAATTTTCAGAGTTTCAAAAACAGGTATCTTTACAGACCCGATAAAAACATCAAGTAGAAAAAGAATAAAAACAAATATGCCAAGGACCAGAAGCGGCCACAGTTTTTTTGCCTGCATTATTTTTCCCAGGTTAATCACTTCTTCCTCAATTAAGTTTCTTATAAAATACCAGGCTTGAATCAGAGATTAATCCGGGGTGAAAAATATTAATAAGGTCTTTCAGCACTACATGTGGTTGTGTGACCCCCGACTCCCAAAAATCATTTCCTCCATCCGGATTCAAACGCGCATTATTGTTGTATACTTTTCTTCGGATCACAGGAGAAAAATATCTGAACCTTTCATCTGTTTCCTGAATGTCACTCAAGCTTTCTGCAATTCCTGAATTTATCCAATAGTCAGCCTTTCCTGCTTTGTTAAACACATTTTCAATATCCATAGGTGTAGCAACTGAAGAAACAAGGTCTTCCCACAAATATTGACCACCCGCATCTTTAATGAAATTTGAAAGAACAGTATTTCCTGCAGAAATATACCAAACATCTTTCCATGGCATACCTGTCATTACAGTGGGTCTGTTGCTGGTGAACTCAATTTTCTGCTTCAGAAGATTATATTGTATAGTAATGGAATCAAAAATAATCGAAGCTTCATTCTCCAGGTTGTAAAAAGAGGCTACAAATTTTATCCATTCAAATTTTCCCAGGGGAGTTTGTTCAAGATAATCTCCATTCATAATAACCGGAATTCCGAGGTCAGAAATCTTTTTAATATATGCTGTAACCTCACTTTCAATGCCATACATCATTATCAAATCTGGTTTCAATAAAACAAGGGATTCTAGATTCATAGATCTCTCATAACCTATATCTGCAATCAATCCGTCCTCAAGTTTTTCTCTCACCTGCTGATTTGAAATTAAACCCGTTCCTGAAATGCCAACAATACTTCCGGTTTTTTGCAAGCTTTCTAAAAATGCAATATGAGTGGTTGATGTACAAATGATGCGATCAACAGGGGTACGAACTAAAATATGCTGCCTTAAAAGTGAATCAGGTAAAGCTTTAAAGTCCGGGGCAAGTATATAGCTAAAGCTTATGCCTTTTGCCCCTTGCCATGGATCATGAACTTCCAGTATTTTATAAGCTGGATATTGTCTGATTGTGAAACCTTTAGCATATTTTACTTCTATTAACTCCGACTCTGAAACGGATTCTTTTCGTGGGATAGAAAAATCTTTATCTTGTCTGGGCTGACAAGAAGTAACAAGAAATAATAATGAAATTATTTCCGTAAGGAAATTCATTTTGAAAAATTGCATAGCCTTAGAAAACATTTGGAAGTATCTATTTTAGGACAGATATTTTCTTTGAGGCAACAAAACCATTCCCCTCAATTCGAAGAAGATAGATTCCTGCATTAAAACCAGACAAATTAAGCTTAACAGGGCCCGAAACAAAAGTTTGCTTTTTTTCCATGACCAGTGTTCCGGTTAAAGAATAAAGCTTCATTGTAATTCCTGATAAGATATTTTCAGGGAAATCAATATTTATCATTCCGCTTGTTGGATTTGGATGGACAACGATCCGGTCAGAAAGATTGAAAACCGGATTTGACGGAATTCCGAGACTTGGTATATCAGCACATAGTTTCGCAGTAATTCCAAGTGAGGTTCTCATGGAATTCCAATAATTATTACTGAAAATAGTCCAAACTCCATTCTGGTAAAACATTGCTGTGTTGTCACCCCACTCATTACGTGGGGTAACCTGAAACACTGCAAACTGGTCATAAGCTCCTGAATTATCATAGAAAATCTCATATCCAACCCAGAAATTTCCTGTAAACTGGTATATAGAATCAAAATAGAGAATATAATCTGTAGAATCCTTTAAATTCATGAGGGGTACAGATTTAGAAACAACAAGCACTTCAGGCTTTGCAACACCTGTCCAGACCTTAAAAATCACGTGATCAGAAGGACTGTCATACTCAACCCGTCCAACCTTATAAGTTAAAGAAAGAAGATTTTCTTCTTCAGTATTGAATACTTTTTCTGCATACTGGGTAGTAGTAATGATATTATGGCCAGTCCAGTATCCGTCATCCGGGTCATTTTCTGTGAATCGCTTTAAAATAAGTGTTTCATCCTGGCCAATATTATCCACATCTTCGCAAACAACCGATCCATAAGGGTCCATACCTGTAAGAAAGGGAGAACCTGTTCCATCAGGATCCAGCCAAACCTTTAATTGTTCATTTGCAGGTGTATAATTCTCCCATGCCTCTGAAATTTTCTGGTAATAATCATTTACAGAGTTCGCACATGTGGCTTCGCCCCCCACAAGGGTTCCAATAAGCAGGTGGTTATTATCAAATAAAGGAGCCCCGGAAGATCCCAATTCTGTAGTTCCAAGGTCCCATTCCAGGATATTCCAAAAAACATTATCATCATAGCCAAATCCCGGTAATGTTCCGGTAACTGGTGAGTCACTATCAACAGATATTTTTTTTACATCTCCTGAAGGGTGATGAATTGATACGGTACGTGAGGGCACTGTACCCAATACATTCCATCCTGCATAATAAGGTTGATAATTCATTGGTGGTGCCTTACTAAGCTGTACCAGGGAAAAGTCAATTTTTGTATTCGTTGCTTTCAATTCAGCTCCTGAAACAGATTGACTAACTGACCCATCACTTAAACCATCACAAAAGGGACTCTCATAATTAAAAACCGCAATCGTTGTATTGGCTTGATTCTGATCCTCAATACAATGATTTGCAGTAAGAAGAAATGGTTTACCATCTTTATTCACATTATTGACCATGACCCCTGTACATAAACCCCATTTTCCAATAGTTTCATAATATACAGAAAGGCGCACAACAGACCTTTTTTCTCTCTGCCAGGTTTCTCCTTCAGGACAATTAATATTTACATTGCATGAGCCGGAATGATTGAAGCTTCCATCCTTAAGCTGGTTCCCTAAAATGTCTTTATAAGCATGCCCCACCTGACCAATATTCAATTTATCACTGTTAAGGTTGCCGTCCGGGAAAAAACATTCTACCATCACCTTATCCCCTGGAACTGGTTGAGTGGCAAGTATCCCGGATTCTTTATTATTTCTATTGGTATAAGCACCTAAAATCCATTTTTTTTCAGGAGTATATATAAATAACTCTGCTCCTTCAGGAAGCTCAAATGAGTCAAACAAAAGGCTGATAGAATGTGCGCTCTTACTTTCGATTGCCACCTGCCAGAGTTTTCCTCCATTAGGCATATTAAGTATTGTTCCAGAATTATTGGGGTTTATATTCACCGGAATTGAATGAGCATACATGTAGGGAGTATTTTTCCCAACTTCCTCTATTGCCTTCACCTGCTGAATATCTGCAAATATGTCAACTCCCAGTTTTACAAATTCCTGACTCTGGAACAAATGGTCATTGCCCCGTGGAAGTCCTCCCTGGCTAATCTGTGAATTGGAATCGACTGAGAGAAAAAATAAAAGGGATAGTCCTAATAGTAAGGATTTGTAGCTGGATGTAAAATAATTATGTGTGTTAAAGTTCATATACAATTTTCTTTTTTTTCACTTTCCTAAACATACTGCAATAATGAGTCCTGAATATACAATTAATTGGG
>DAOWNN010000091.1 GCA_030642585.1 Bacteroidota bacterium
ATGAGTTAAGACAAAGAGTAGTTACGGTGGAGGGCTTTGTTTTTGCTCCCAGTAAGAAAAAGAGAGAATTGCTGAGGCAGGTGGAGAGTATTTTATTTACCCTTAAGATTGATGAGGAAGAAGGGGAGAAAGAGTGAGGGCTACGGGGCGAAAGAGAAAAGAAGAGGTGAGTAATGAGATATGAGCGATACTGGAAGGCACAGGGCGGTGTCACAGGATCTCACTTACGAGAAATTTTTCGAGACATTCGTGTATTAGTCTTCCATTCGTGCATTCGTGGCTTCTTTTTATTCCAATCTTCCTGTTAGAATTAAGAAATCCCTTCCTTTTTCAAGATTTCAGGTATTTCCAGGTATTCATATTTCTGATTTCGTAGCCGGGGCTGAAAACCCGCCTCTCTTATAGCAGAAGTTATGCCGGCTGCATCGAATTTATACTGGGCTCCTGCTGAAGAAACTACATTTTCTTCAATCATGATCGAACCAAAATCATTAGCTCCAGAGTGTAAACATATCTGAGCCGTTTCTTTCCCAACCGTAAGCCAGGAAGCCTGAATATTTTTGATATTTGGAAGAAGAATCCTGCTTATGGCAATCATACGTATGTATTCTTCAGAGCGAACCTTATTAAAAACACCCATTTCTTTTTGCAATTGAGTTTCCATATCCTGAAAGGGCCAGGGGATAAATGCAAGAAATCCATAATTGTTCACTGGTTTTTCAGATTGTACCTCTCTAATCCTGATCAGGTGATTTATCCTTTCTTCTTTGGTTTCTACATGTCCAAACATCATGGTTGCAGAGCTGGGTATATTTAGTTTGTGGGCTTCTCTCATTACATTAAGCCATTCTTCGGTATTGGCCTTAAGCGGAGAAACTATAGTTCTTACCCTGTCACACAAGATTTCAGCACCAGCGCCAGGTAAGCTATCCAGTCCAGAGTCAATCAAGGCTTCCAAAACTTCTTTATAAGTGACTTTTTCAAGTTTTGCAAGATGTACAATTTCAGGTGGCCCCAAAGCATGAAGCTTTAGTTCGGGAAAACTTTTTTTGAGTTCCTTGAATAGCCTGGTATAGAAATCCAGGCCCATTTTCTGGTTTAATCCCCCTTGCAAGAGTATTTGATTTCCACCATGATCAAAAAGCTCCTCAATTTTCTCCTTATATTCTTTAAAGCTTGTTACATAAGCATCTTCAGACCCAGGTTTTCTATAAAAATTACAGAATTTGCATTGTGAATAGCAAATATTGGAGATGTTTACATTTCGGTCTATTTGCCAGCTCACAATTCCTTCCCTTGTATGCATATTTCGCAAAACATTCGCAAGGCTCATTAGTTCCTGAGTAGGTGCATTTAAATACAAATCCAGGCCTTCCTGTTTTGTCAGGAATTCCAGTTTCATTGCTTTCTTATAGAGAGGTGAAAAATTCATTTATGTAAAATTAGTTGAGACAAAAATAATACTATATCTTAAATCAGCCATATCCATTTACTTACCCTCCTCAAATTTTATTACCTTTGACAGGAAAAATCAGAAAGGATGAAAATAGAAGGGATAAAAACCAGGAAAATTGCTGATAAACAATCGGTTATATACCTGGTTGACAAGAAAGCAAAGTTTGAAGATTTCGGCTTAAATGAAAGTGAAAAATCATATGTGGAAGACAGAAAGAAAGCCGGAGAAAATCAAATTTCAATTAATCAATACAAGCGATGGGTCTATATATTGATAGTTGAGAAGGGAAAAAATGAAAATTTCCTGCTGGAGGACTTGAGAAAATCGGGAAACAGCTTACATAAGAAATTAGTATCCCATAAGCTCAAATCTGTGTCAATGGTTGATTGTTTGAATAAGCCGGAATATGTTCTGGCTTTAGCTGAAGGAATTGCCCTAAGCAATTATCAATTTCTAAAATATTTCAGGAACTCAAAGGAAAAAAAGAATTCTTTGGAAGTGATTCGTATATATGGAGAATCAATCAAAGCTGTACAAATTGAGCAATTACAAAATCTTATAGAGGGTGTTTTTCATGCACGAACCCTGGTGAATGAACCCCTCTCTGAGTTGACTGCAGTTCGGTTCTCAGAAGAAATTCAGAACCTGGGTAAGGAGGTGGGTTTTAAGGTCGAGGTATTCCATAAAAAGAAAATTGAAGCATTGAAGATGGGCGGTTTGCTGGCAGTGAATAAGGGTAGTATTGATCCCCCTACCTTTACTATTCTGGAGTGGAAACCAGGTCAGTATCAAAACAAAAAGCCTCTGGTTCTTATTGGGAAAGGCGTGGTTTATGATACGGGTGGACTAAGTTTAAAGCCCACAAAAGACAGCATGGATTATATGAAATCTGACATGGGAGGAGCTGCAGCTATTGTAGGGGCTATTTATTCAATTGCCAAATCCAGACTTCCGGTCCATGTAATAGGACTCGTTCCTGCTACAGATAATCGTCCTGATGGGAATGCATATGTTCCTGGAGATGTTGTGGTAATGGGTAATGGCCTGACTGTGGAAGTGCTGAATACAGATGCTGAAGGCAGGATGATACTGGCTGAAGCATTGAATTATGCACAACACTATAAACCCGAATTAGTAATTGATATTGCAACTCTGACCGGTTCTGCTGGAATAGCAATTGGGAAATATGGTATTGTTGGTATGGGTAATTCTTCGGGAAAGCAATTCAGGGCTTTGCAAAAAAGTGGTGAAAAAGTTTCAGAAAGAATTGTTGAATTTCCATTTTGGGATGAGTATAATGATTTGTTAAAATCGAATATTGCAGACTTGAAAAATATTGGAGGCAGAGATGCCGGTGCTATTACTGCAGGTAAATTTCTTGAACATTTTACAAATAATTATCCTTATATCCATTTGGATATTGCCGGTCCGGCATTTACACATAAAGATTATGGATACAGAGGAAAAGGCGGGACCGGATATGGAGTCAGGCTGCTGTTTGATTTTGTAAAACATTATTTGAACATATGAATACGGATAAAATTAAACTTGGAATTACCCATGGAGATATTAACGGAATCAGTTATGAGGTAATTATTAAAACCCTTATGGATAATCGTATCCAGGATTTTTGTTCTACAATTGTATATGGATCTCCAAAAGTAGCTGCCTATCATAGAAAAGCCCTGAATATTGACAATTTCAGTTTCAATAATATTAAATTCCCTGGAGAGGCAAATACAAAACGCCCCAATATTCTGAATTGCATTGATGACCAGGTTCGTGTTGAACTGGGGAAATCTACAGAGATAGCAGGATTAGCTTCTGTTGAAAGTTTAAAGAGAGCTGTCAAAGATCTGAAGGATGGTTATATTGATGTTTTGGTAACCGGCCCCATTAATAAAAATAATGTTCAGTCAGATAAATTCACTTTTCCGGGACATACCGACTACTTCGAATCAGAATTTCCATCTGATTCAGGTGCTTTAATGCTTATGGTTCATGAACAATTTAAGGTAGGACTGGTTACGGCACATGTTCCCTTATCCAGGGTGGCTGAGCTCATAAGTTTTGAAAGTGTTATTTCCAAGTTGAGGAGCATGCATGAAAGCCTGGAAGTAGATTTCGGATTGAGCAAGCCAAATATTGCAGTTTTAGGACTAAATCCTCATGCAGGAGATGATGGCCTCCTGGGATTGGAAGAAAAAGAAATTATTGAACCTGCCATTCAGGAAGCCAGAAAAGAAGGTATAATGGCAATGGGGACTTTTCCGGCAGATGGTTTTTTTGGATCTTATAATCATTTAAAGTTTGATGCTGTACTTGCAATGTATCATGACCAGGGGTTAAGCCCATTCAAAACTATGGGTTTCTCTGACGGAGTAAACTTTACAGCGGGCTTACCAATTGTTAGAACATCTCCTGTACATGGAACAGCTTATGATATTGCGGGGCAGGGAATTGCTTCTGAAACTTCTTTTCGTAATGCTCTTTATCTGGCTATTGATATTTTTAAGCAAAGAAAACAGTATAGGGAATTAACAGCTAACAGCCTCCAGGTTCAGAAGAAAACTAACGACAGATCGAATTCTTAATAAGAAGCTTGTTCAAAGTTCAAAGAGTGTTACTTGTTCATTGCGGGTACTTTGGATATTTTAAAATTCCAAACCAGGAATTTAGCAGTTTGAGTTTTGTAATTTGTAGTTTGTATTTTCTATTCTTTTGCCCGACTTCCTCACCTCCTCAAACATTGAACCTTCATCTTCAATCTTCTGTTGTAAAACATAACAAAAAGTGGTATTTATATGAGTTTTATCGCTTTTGAAGGACTGAAATATTCGTAATTTTATACAATCACATTAAACTCTTGAAATCATGTCAAAAATTATGAAGAAATCAGCCCTGGAATATCATTCTACAGGGCGTCCCGGGAAAATTGAAGTTGTTCCCACCAAACCTTACCAGACACAATATGATTTGTCTCTGGCTTATACGCCGGGTGTAGCGGTTCCCTGTCTTGAAATTGAAAAAAACCCTCACGATGCCTATAAATATACGGCAAAAGGAAATCTGGTTGCTGTAGTTTCAAATGGAACAGCGGTTCTTGGGCTGGGAGATATTGGCCCTCTAGGAGGAAAACCTGTAATGGAAGGGAAGGGCTTGTTGTTTAAAGTATTTGCCGATGTTGATGTTTTTGACATTGAGGTGGATGAAAAAGATCCTGCTAAAATAATAGAGATTGTCAGAGCAATTGCTCCTACTTTTGGCGGAATCAACCTGGAAGATATTAAGGCACCTGAATGCTTTGAAATTGAAGATAAATTGAAAGAAATGCTTGATATTCCGGTTTTTCATGATGACCAGCATGGAACTGCTATAATTTCAGCTGCCGGATTGCTCAACGCATTAGAATTAAACGGGAAGAAAATAGGAGATTTAAAAATGGTTGTGAGCGGTGCCGGAGCAGCAGCTGTTTCATGTACACGTCTGTATATTACTATGGGTGTGAAGCCGGAAAATATTGTTATGGTAGATAGTAAAGGTGTGATCAATTCCAAAAGAACAGATCTGAACGAGATAAAAAAGAAGTTCATAACCAAACGAAATCTTGATACACTGGCCGATGCCATGAAAGATGCAGATCTGTGTCTGGGTTTATCTGTTGGTGGAATGATTAAGAAGGATATGCTCGCCTCCATGGCTCCTGATCCTATTGTTTTTGCAATGGCAAATCCTAATCCTGAAATTACATACGAAGACGCAATGTCTACAAGGGATGATTTAATTTTTGCAACAGGGAGATCTGATTATCCAAATCAGATTAACAATGTTCTGGGATTCCCATTTATTTTCAGGGGAGCACTTGACGTTCAGGCATCCAAGATCAATGAAGAAATGAAGATTGCTGCCGTAAAAGCCCTGGCTGGACTGGCAAAGGAACCTGTTCCTGATTATGTAAATAAGGCATATAATGTTAAAAACCTTGTTTTTGGGAAAGACTATATTATTCCAAAACCTATGGATCAACGCCTTATTGTAAGGATTTCCTCTGCAGTAGCCAAAGCTGCAATGGATTCTGGGATTGCAAAAGTACCTATTACCGATTGGGATGCTTATGCTGAAGAGCTAAACAAAAGGCTGGGATATGATACAAAGATCCTGAAATCGATTCGACTTAAGGCGAAGCAGGATCCTAAAAAGATTGTATTTTCAGAAGCCGAAGATTTAACTATACTAAAAGCTGCCCAAAGTGTTATTTATGAAGGAATAGCAAAGCCAATTTTGTTAGGACGCAAAGCACGGATCAACAAAATGATAGAAGAAAATGGTCTGGAACTGGATGAGGCTGTAATTATTGATCCTTCAAGTGTGGAAGAAGATCAAAGGAGAAAAGAATATGCCCGTGTTTTTCATGAAAGACGACAGAGAAAAGGAATTGGATACAGTTCATCACGAGAGAAAATGAAGCACAGGGATTATTTTGGTGTTATGATGGTTGAGAAAGGAGAAGCCGATGCATTTATCGCCGGAATGACCAGGAAATATACTGATGCTATACGCCCGGCATTTGAAATTGTAGGTGCTACGAAAGAAAATCAGGCGGCTGGCATGTATATGGTATTGACAAAAAGAGGTCCCGTATTTTTTGCGGATACAACCATGAATGTTAATCCGGACACCCAGACACTGGTTAATACCACACTGTTGGCAGCGCACCAGATCAAAAGATTTGGAATTGAACCGAAAATTGCAATGGTTTCATTTTCAAATTTCGGTGCATCCCGGGAGCAAAGTCCCAGGACTGTTAAAAAAGCTGTAGAAATCCTTCATAAGGAATATCCGGATATAATTGTTGATGGAGAAATGCAGGCAAATTTTGCACTCAATAAGGAACTGCGTGATAAGGTTTTTCCATTTTCTTCATTAAAAGGCCTGGATGTGAATACCTTAATTTTTCCGGATCTGAATTCCGGGAATAGTGCTTATAAGATTATGCAACAAATTGGAGGAGCCGAAGTAGTTGGCCCAATATTGCTTGGAATGAATCGCCCCGTTCACATCATACAGAGAGAAAGCTCAGTGAGGGAAATTATTGATATGACAGCAATTGCGGTGATTGATGCGCAATGCAGGGCAGATGAAAGCTGTGATTAATTAAGCACCATGGTTTTATAAACCGGTTTTTAGAAGATTATTAAAGGGGCTCTTTGTTAATGGAGTCCCTTTTCTTAGCTCTACAATTTGACACTTTTTTTCTCGTACAATTTCCTTACTTTAGTGTCTGCTAAAATTAAAGATTATGTATGAGTTTATTCGAGGTAATGTTCATCAGCTAAGTCCAACTTCACTTGTATTAAATACCCCAAATATTGGTTACTTAATCCATATTTCCTTGTTTACATATTCCAATTTGTCGGAATCTGAAGAAACAATCCTTTACATTCATCAGATTATCAGGGATGATGCTCATTTGCTGTATGGCTTCTCAAGTGTACAGGAGCGTGAAATATTTCGATTGCTCATTTCTGTATCAGGGATTGGTGCAAATACCGGGCGAATGATTTTATCAGCATTGAGCCCTGATGAAACCAGGGCTGCAATTATATCTGATAACGTTAATGTACTTAAGGGAATAAAAGGCATAGGAGCAAAAACAGCACAAAGACTAATAGTAGATTTGCGTGACAAACTAGCTAAAACCTCTGATGGGGGCGATTTTATTGGTCTTTCAAGCAATAGAAACAGGGAAGAATCGTTATCTGCTTTAGCAACATTAGGTTTTTCCAAATCATTGGCCGCAAAGGTTCTGGACAAACTAATTTCAGAGAATCCGGCAATTGTGGTAGAAGACCTGATCAGAGAAGCACTAAAAAGATTGTAATTATTTTAGCCCTAGTGAGTTGACCAGGACAGCAATATATTTTTTGTTTAAAACTGCCTTTTTATCATGTTGGCTGACTTTAACTGGTTCAGTTGTTTATGCCAGTAGTAATAAACGAATAGAGCCTGTACCTAATGAATATTTAGCACTTCAGGATACCACTACAACTAAAACGCCCGACTTAAGATATCCTTTTAATGATGTGTCGGGCAATCCTTTCGAGAAAGAATCTAAATCAGCTCTGTATTTAAAAACACCCTCGAATATTACCAGGGATGTTGTTTACAACCCGGAAACTAATGAATATACAATTTTTGAAAAAATAGGAGACAACAATTATCGTACCCCTGTAACCATGTCCCTGGAAGAGTTTAAAAGATGGGAATTTGATCAGGAGATGAGAGCCTACTGGAAACAAAGATCCTCTGGAAATGCCGGAGATTTTATGTCTTCGCTTATTCCTCAAATCAGAGTTGGTGGCGAGGGATTTGATAAGGTGTTTGGAAGCAATGTGATCAATATTGTTCCACAGGGTTCAGCAGAACTAATATTTGGAGTTAATATATCCAGAATTGACAATCCATCTCTTTCCGAAAGATTAAGAAAGGTAACCACTTTCGATTTTCAGGAAAAGATTCAAATGAATGTGAGTGGAACAATCGGAGATAAGGTTAAGCTTGGAGTTAATTATAATACCGAAGCAACCTTTGATTTTGAAAATCAAACAAAACTTGAATATGCAGGGAAAGAGGATGAAATTATTAAGA
>DAOWNN010000119.1 GCA_030642585.1 Bacteroidota bacterium
GGTGCCTTAGAGACTTTGTGGCTATCTTTTTCCTCCAATTTCAAAATAACTCCTTGGCATATAGTACAAAAAAAAACAAGTTTGTCAAACAATCATCAGCTTATACTGTGGATCAACAATTCTAAAATTTTACAGGCTGCAACAGCTACAGATGTGCCGGGTCCAAATATTGCAACTACCCCAGAACGGTATAAGTACTCATAATCTTTTGCAGGGATCACTCCACCTGCTATGACCATAATATCTTCGCGGCCAATTTTCTGTAATTCTTCTATGACTTTTGGAACCAATGTTTTATGTCCTCCTGCCAGACTGGAAACTCCGAGTACATGCACATCATTTTCTGCAGCTTGTTTGGCTGCTTCAGCGGGGGTTTGAAACAGAGGACCAATATCCACATCAAAGCCCATATCTGCATATCCTGTAGATACAACCTTGGCTCCCCTGTCGTGACCATCCTGACCCATTTTGGCAATCATGATTCGGGGTTGACGTCCCTCCAATTTTGAGAACTTACTTGCCAGTTTCCTGGCATTTTCAAAGTTAGGATCTTCTGCAGATTCTGTAGAATAGATTCCTGATATTGACCGGATTATTGCTTTATATCTTCCAGCAACATTCTCAATGGCCTCTGAAATTTCACCCAGGCTGGCTCTTTCCTTTGCAGCATTTACAGATAGTTCTAATAAATTTCCTTCTCCATTTCGTGCAGATTTTTCAATTGCGGCCAGGGCCTTTTGAACAGCCTCTTCATTTCTGCCGGATTTTAATTTCTCTAATCTCTGAATCTGGGTTTCCCGTACCAGGGTATTATCTACTTCCAGAATATCTAATGGATCTTCTTTATTAAGCTGGTATTTGTTGAGCCCAACAATGGTATCTTTGCCTGAATCAATGCGGGCCTGTTTTCTTGCTGCTGCTTCTTCAATTCGCATCTTAGGAACCCCGGTTTCAATGGCTTTCGCCATCCCTCCAAGTTCTTCCACTTCCTTAATTAGATTCCATGCCTTTTCGACTAATTCATGGGTCAGTGTTTCCACGTAGTAAGATCCTCCCCACGGATCTACTGTTCGCGTAATCTGAGTTTCTTCCTGTAAATGGATTTGTGTGTTTCTGGCAATTCTGGCAGAAAAGTCAGTTGGCAAAGCTATTGCTTCATCCAGTGCATTTGTGTGCAGGGACTGTGTATGTCCCAGGGCTCCAGCCAGGGCTTCAATACAGGTTCTTGCAACATTATTAAAAGGATCCTGCTCAGTAAGACTCCATCCCGAAGTCTGACAATGGGTTCTCAGTGCCAGAGATTTTTCATTTTTCGGGTTGAATTCTTTAACAATCCTGGACCATAACAATCTTGCGGCCCTCAATTTGGCAATTTCCATAAAGTGATTCATCCCAATCCCAAAGAAAAAAGAAATTCTGGGAGCAAAGGCATCGATATCCAGGCCTGCTTTTATCCCTGTTCTCAGGTATTCCAAGCCATCCGCCAGAGTATATGCCAGTTCTATGTCTGCTGTAGCACCAGCCTCCTGAATATGATAACCGGAAACACTGATTGAATTAAACCGGGGCATATTTTTCGAACTGTATTCAAAAATATCTGCTATGATTCGCATAGACATATCAGGTGGATAGATATATGTATTACGAACCATGAATTCTTTAAGAATATCATTTTGAATGGTCCCACTTAACTGATGAAGATCTACACCTTGCTCTAATGCCGCAACTATATAAAAAGCCATAATGGGTAGAACTGCACCATTCATAGTCATAGATACCGACATTTGGTCAAGAGGTATTTCATCAAACAAGATCTTCATATCAAGAACCGAATCTATAGCCACCCCGGCCTTACCTACATCTCCAAGTACTCTTTCATGATCCGAATCATAGCCCCTGTGTGTAGCAAGGTCGAATGCAACGGAAAGTCCTTTTTGCCCCGAAGCAAGGTTTCTGCGATAAAACGCATTGGACTCTTCTGCAGTTGAAAATCCGGCATATTGCCTGATAGTCCATGGCCTTGTAACATACATCGAGGAGTATGGGCCACGTAGAAATGGCACTTTCCCAGCTATGTATTTCAGGTGATCAAATTGCTTGATATCTTCATAACTAAAATGACTTTTAAGCTTGATTTGTTCCGGGGTAGCCCATTTTTCTACCTGTTCGTCAGAATAGTTTGTTTTTGTGTATGTCGATTCCGGCAAGTCCGGAATATCATGTATGTTTATTTTGCTAAAGTCTGGTTTCATGACTGTAATCTAATTTGTAGCTTAACCGGGAAGATGCACACCCGCATCCTTTAATATCTGGCTCAGGGTTTCAAAAATATTAGATCTTGTGTGAATAAAATGACGAATTCCCAGCTTGCCTAATTCCTCTTTTGAGTCAGTTGGATTCCCTGCAATGATGAATACAGGCCCGGATTGAACTTTTTCAATAATTTGGGGTACTATTAAGGGGTACTCTTCATCTGAGCTGCAAAGAACAATAATGTCAGGTTTTAATTTCCTGCATATTTTTATTCCTTCTTCAATAGTTTTTATCCCGGTAAGATCCTTTATTTCAAACCCACTGCATCCTATGAAGCCTGATGCAAAAGTGGTACGGGCTGATCTCATGGCAGGGTTTCCAAAGGGGAAAAGTACTGCAAGTTTATCGCCTGACAAATCAACTGCTTCCCGAAGCTTTTCAAATTCATAAGCCCCTCTTTTCTCCATGGATTTATTATTACTCTCTATCTCCTGTTTTTCTGCCAGGGCTTCATCAAGTTCTTCAGGGCCGGAAGAAGTTTCGATCAAATTCGGATAGTGATTCGTTCCTACAAGGATTTCTTTGCGCCCGGAAATGTTAAGTTGCCTGGTTTTCCTGCTTTTTTCAATTTGTTCCTGAATAATTCCTTTTTTAAATGCTTTAAGGAAGCCTCCATGAGATTCAATATTCTGAAATAACTCCCATGATCTTTCAGCAATGGAGTTTGTTAAACTCTCTATGTAGTATGAGCCTGCGGCCGGATCATTGATTTTGTTGATGTATGATTCCTCCTTGAGAATTATTTGAGTATTTCTGGCTATTCTCTCTGAAAAATCTCCGGCTTGTTTTTCAATGCTGTTAAAGGGAAAGATGTTAATGGAATTTGCACCACCAAGGGCAGCTGAAAGAGCTTCGATGGTATACCTGAGCATATTTACATATGGATCGAACCTGGTTTTATTAAAGCTTGTTGGGACAGATTGAATAAATATTTTGTCTGAATCTTTAGCTTCATAGGCCTTTGTAAGAACAGACCAAAGCCAGCGTGCAGACCTGATCTTGGCAATTTCAAAGAAATAATTCGGGCCAATGCCCAGGTTAAGCTGCATGGTTTTGGCAATATCTGAAGGACTTATACCCATTTCTGATATTTGTGAAATGTATTCAGAAGCCATGGCCAGACTGAATCCTAATTCCTCAACTATTGTACATCCCAGATTACTGAAAATATTTCCCGATAATGAGAGGACTTTAATATTGGCATTATTCTCTATTCCAAGTTTTATGAGCTTGTATGCCTGTTTCATATCTTCTTCCTCAGAAATATAGAATTGCCCTGATAAAACAAGGTTCCCAAGAGGGTCAAACTCTATGCCTCCTGAAAAAGAACTCATGCTTATTTTGCTGGATTGTATCCATTCAACCAACATTGTAAGCATGTCAAAAGAACCTGCCCCGGCTGATAAATTAAAGCGTAAACCCGATAGATCAAGATTCCCAAATAATTCAGCAATTCTAAACCCAGGGCTTTTTTTATGAAAAACGAATCCTAATTCATTTACTCCCAACCTACTTAATGAGATTGCTTTTTGATTGGATTTGGCAATGTCCAACACAGAAATATCTTGTCTGATATTCCAATTGTTGGAAAAATCTCCGTCTGCTCGAAGATAAGGGAGTTGTTTTGCAAGCTGCGTCATGAAGGGAAGTTTGCCTAAATCTTCACGGGTGTAAAAAGGAGCCACTTCAATTCCTTCCGGGGAATTCCACTGTAATTTTGAAATACCTTTTCCTTTCAGGTCAATGTTTAACTGATCTCTCCATGCTTTTGAAGAGCCGGAAGGAAATTCCTTTTGTTTTTTTTTCATTTAAAGGACTTTTATTAAAGCAAAGGTAAATTTTTTTACAGGAATGGTCACTATGATTTTTATCACCAGCAAGTTGTTTAGAGAGAGATTATGTATATTCATCTTTTATTTTCTACATATGTCTAAATCAATATTGTTTGGAGTCTTAGTTATCTTGGTTTTTTCTACAAAACTAAATGCCCAGTTGAAGAAATCGGTAAGAGCCTTTCGAATTGAAACACCCATTTCAATAGATGGTTTTTTGCATGAAGCAGTCTGGCAATTGGCTGATTCAGCAATTAATTTTACTCAAATGGAACCTTCAACAGGAGAAAAGGCTACTGAAAGGACAGTGGTATATATTTGCTACGATAATGAAAAAATTTATTTTGGTATATATTGCTATCACAAAACCCCTTCAGATATAGTTGCAAATATTCAAATAAGAGATCAACTCTCAAAGAGTGATGATTTAATAGCAATATTATTAGACACTTATAAGGATAACAGAAGCGGTATAGGCTTCTTTGTAAATCCACTTGGTGTTCAGATTGACATGAAGGTGGCTGATGATGGACGAAGCCTTGATCTGAACTGGGATACAAAATGGGAATCTGCAGCAGTAATAACTAACAAGGGCTGGTCAGCTGAAGTAGCAATTCCTTTTCAGTCCATTACTTATGATAAAAAAATAAGTACCTGGGGATTTAACATTGGTAGGATTATTCGTAGTAATGTTGAAGCTTCATATTGGTCCGGAACTCTCACTGATGATTTCAGAATCTCGCAGGGAGGGCTTCTAACAGGACTGGAAACTCCGGAAAAAAAGAAAATATTGGAGTTGACCCCTTATGTTACTTTAAGGTATGAAGACAGTGATGAATCGGGGACTCATAATAAAATTCTTCCACAGGCCGGACTTGATGCACATATTAATATTTCATCCAATGTGGTTTCGCACCTGACCTATAATCCTGACTTTGCGACCGTTGAGGGAGATATGATGCGGATTAATATGACTCGCTGGGAATTAGCTTTTCCAGAGAAGAGACTTTTTTTCCAGGAGGGGAATGAACTTTTTAAAACCCGAATAAAAACTTTCTATTCAAGAAGAATTGGGGATATTCAGTTTGGAGGGAAAGTGAATGGAAAAATTAAGGATTATAGTTTTTATGTAATGGACTCCCAAACCAAACGTGACGATTCCCTTGGGATCCCCTCAGCAAATTTTACTGCAATCAGGGTCAAAAAAGATATTCTTAATTCCTCAACTGTGGGGTTTACATATGTGGATAAGAAAACAGATACAAGTTACACCTCTTCGGCAAGCCTTGATTATGTTTTGAATCTGGGTAAAACATGGAAAATTACCGGACAGTGGGCATCCAGCTTTCCTGATGGTTCTCTCCCGGTAAGTGCATATTTTATGCGGGTTGCAAAAGAAAACAATATTTATCATGTTCATTTACGCTATTCATATACCGGTGAACAGTTTAAGGATAATGTAAATGAGACTGGCTTTGTAAGAGAGGACGATATGAAAGAACTGGACTCTGATATTACTTATCGTTGGTGGTTTGAAGATAAAGCAATAAAATATATAAATATTGCCACATGGAGCAATGTGTTTTGGAGTACAGAAAATGTTTTGCGTAGCTGGAATTTAAGTCAAAAAGCACGAATGTATCTTAATAACAGATTTAGTTTGGACCTCTCATATAGTAATGAATTCAAGCTTTATGAGAAGGAGTTTTACAACAATAAATACGGTGCAATTATCGGGTATAATTCCGATGAATGGTCAATGGCTAACATTGCATATTATCAGGGCCAAAATTTTGATAATGATTTTAGCCTGCTACAGGGAGATATTCGGCTAAAACTTTTTAAGAAGTTATCTTTTTATTATTCTTTCAATAAGCTTGATTACTCTCCTGATGAAAGCCAATCTACCTTGATCAATATTTTTTCTGTAGATTATAATTTTACCAATAATCTATGGATAAGGATTTTTGCCCAGAATAATACCAGAGATGATAGAATATATTTTTATGGCAAATTTGCCTGGCGCTTTCAACCACCATTTGGAGCTGTATATTTGATATATACATCCGACTCATACGAAGATCCATTACTTGCCCACAGAAGCAATAATGACATAGTATTCCTTAAGTTTTCTTATAGAATTGGCTTTTAAGATTTTGTTATATTCATAGGATTTTGCCACAAAGTGGCTAAATTTGAATATCCGTCCCTGAAAGGGGCGGTTAAAAACGAAACGGGTAAAAGATCCCCGAATAGGGGTCAATAAAAAACAATAAAATGACCCGCTATCGTCAAATATTTTACCACTTTTCTACATGACATAATTTTATATTTATCACCGTATTAAAATACGGCTTTTAATACGGCGAAGGTAATTCCAGACTTCGACAAGCTCAGTCTGACTGAAAGCTTGCTTTCAAAAGGGCTTGAGACAAATGAAAAAAACACCGTCAAAAACTCATGACCCGACTTTGAGTCTGGTCACGAGTTAGCTTGTAGGCCGGTGTTGAACCACAATAAAAATTCTCGTAACCAGACTTGTAGTCGGGTTGCGAGTTGAGTGGTAAGGATAGAGCAAAGGAACCGAACCGTCAAAGGTGATGAGCTTATGAAGGAGTTTACAAGTGAATAATCACTGATTCAATGTAGGCGAAGAGGTTATTTAGTAAAACCCTGATTGACGGACACTTCCTAATCCAACACTGTCAGGTCTTCGACCCTGACAGGTTTTTTAATGTAATTCAAAAACTTGCAGGGGTTTTTGTTTAAAGGCTGATGATAAAGTTGACGTTTATTAAAAGAATACTAAATTTAAACTCTACATAAAAAGTATTTAATAAGATATTAGCATTACATGA
>DAOWNN010000268.1 GCA_030642585.1 Bacteroidota bacterium
TTAGCTGAACCGGAATTCATTTATTTTTTGACCATCGTCGGAAAAGAAATATTCCACAGTTAGTGTTATTTTACATCTACAAATATAGATTATTAAATTAGTAAGACTATGTTTTTACAGGTCGGATTCTGAAAGTTTTTTTTCTTATTCCAACATTCCAACATTCCAACATTCCAAATATTCCATTCTTTTATTAGGATTGACATGACACTTGAAATATTAATCATAGGAATAATAATTATTTTCCGGCTTATGTTAACTTTGAAAAGAGATATTACCAAAGATTATAATATGATTAATCAGCAATTGTTAAATCCACAGAGTATTGTTGTTGTGGGAGGTTCTGAAGATGTAGCCAAACCCGGGGGTAAGATCCTGAAAAATATTATTGATGGTGGATATTCAGGAAAACTGTGTGTGCTGAATCCTAAAACTGAAAGCATTCAGGGAATAAAAACATATCAGGATCAGGAGGACTTACCTAACACAGAACTGGCAATACTGGCAATAGCTGCAAAATTTTGTCCTCCCACAATTGAATTCCTGTCGAGGAAAAAGGGAACCAGGGCCTTTATTGTTATATCTGCCGGATTTGGAGAGGAGAGTGAGGAGGGAGCACTTTTTGAAAGAAGGATGCTGGCCACCTTGGAAGAAACAGGAAGCTGTTTGATTGGTCCGAATTGTATAGGGTTTATGAATCACAATTATTATGGTGTATTTACCACACCTTTGCCTAAGCCAGATCCCAAAGGCATTGATTTTATTTCCGGATCGGGGGCCACAGCGGTATATATTATGGAATCGGGTATGACTAAAGGACTGTCTTTCGCTTCGGTGTATTCAGTTGGAAATAGTACACAGATAGGAGTGGAAGATGTACTGGAACATATGGATGAAAATTACAGGGAAGGAATCAGTCCGGAGATCAAGCTTTTGTACATTGAAAATATTGGAAATCCGAAGAAGTTATTGAAGCATGCTACGTCCCTGGTTCGAAAAGGCTGCAGGATTGCCGCAATTAAGGCTGGGAGCACCGAGGCAGGAAGCCGGGCAGCTTCATCACATACCGGGGCTCTTGCTTCTCCGGATACAGCTGTAGATGCCTTGTTCAGGAAAGCAGGGATTGTGCGTTGTTTCGGCAGGGAAGAACTCACAACAGTTGCCTCTATTTTTAATCATAAAATCCCCAAAGGAAAGAATATTGCTGTGATCACGCATGCAGGTGGGCCTGCTGTAATGCTTACAGATGCATTGTCTGAGGGTGGTTTCCGGGTACCTCAATTGTCTGGACCTAAGGCTGAAGCTTTACTTGCAAAATTGCATCCCGGATCTTCTGTTTCAAATCCTGTAGATTTTTTGGCTACAGGTACGGCACAGCAACTTAGCGATATTATCGACGCCTGTGAAAATGATTTCAATGAGATTAATGCCATGGTTGTAATTTTTGGGAGTCCGGGTTTATCCAGGATATATGATGTATACAAACTATTAGACAGGAAAATGAAAACCTGTAAAAAGCCAATCTATCCTGTTCTACCATCGCTGATTAATGCCAGGGAAGAAATAGAAAGTTTTCTTGAAATGGGTAATGTGAACTTTCCGGATGAAGTGACTTTTGCCAGGGCATTGTCACTCATTCTGAAAACACCCTCACCACCAATGGAAGATAAAACAATTCAGGAACTGGATAAAAAGAAAATAAGGGATGTTATTCAAGGGGCAAAGTCGGGATATTTGAAGCCTGAGCTGGTAGGAGAACTTCTTGATGCTGCAGGTATTCCCAGAGTTAAAGAAAGAACTGTTACCTCCTTGCAGGAAGCTCGGGAAGCAAGCCTGGATATTGGATTCCCCATTGTTATGAAAGTAATTGGCCCTTTGCATAAATCTGATGTTGGAGGTGTGGTACTAAATATTCGCACAGGGGAAGAAGTAAAAGCGCATTTCACTAAACTGATCAAAATACCAGATACCAATGCTGTTCTCATGCAAGCTATGAAAACAGGAGTTGAACTTTTTGCCGGGGCTAAGAGGGACGAGAAATTCGGACATTTGATACTGGGTGGACTGGGAGGAATTTTTATTGAGGTACTGAAAGATGTTTCAAGTGCTCTGGTTCCATTATATAACGAAGAGGCTCTGGATATGATCAGGCGGCTTAAGGGATATAAAATGATACAAGGGGTAAGAGGAAAGGCTGGAGTTGATGAGTATAAATTTTCGGATATTCTTGTTCGTTTATCTGAGCTGGTACTGATTGCCCCGGAAATAGCTGAATTAGACCTGAATCCTCTTTTGGGGGAAGGAGAAAATGTTTTTGCCGTTGATGCCCGAATAAGAGTTGAAGAGTTGAACAGTTGAATAAAATGTATAGCAGCCTATTGCCTGCAATCTGCTTTTTACTCTTCGACTTTGGACATTTAGACTCTTAGACCTTTTATTTTTTGTCTCTACTTTTTATTTAAACTTATTCTGTTATGTTGTTTAACAATATATTACCTGTAAAATAATTTTATATTTGTAGAATAAAATTAAACCCTATTACTGAACACAACTTAAATAACTTCAAATGAATAAGATAGGTCTTTTTTATGGCCCGGCAGGAGGCTCAGTTGAGAAGATTGCAGAGAAAATTTCTCAATTACTTGGTGCGGAAAAAGTTGATGTGATCCATGTGCAGAATGCTGATGCTTCTGATTTCAACAATTATAAATATATAATTATGGGACTCTCAACTATTGGTGCCCATACCTGGAATCAGGATACACCATCCAAAGATTGGGATTGGTTTGTGAATGAATTAAGCAAAGTGGACTATAGTGATAAAACATTTGCACTTTACGGACTTGGTGATCATATCACATACGCTCGTCATTTTGTAGATTCGCTAGGGATTCTTGGTAAGGAATTGTTAAGCCATGGAGCTAAAATTATAGGTCAGTGTGATCCTGAGGAGTATGAGTTTATTGATTCAGAAGCAGTAATTGATGATCAATTTATTGGTCTTCCACTGGATGAAGACTTTGCGCCAGAAGAAACCGATGCCCGATTAGAGAAATGGCTAGATATTCTATTACAAGAATTTAAGTAATAAACCTATTTTTAAAGCGGTCAGGAAACGATCGCTTTTTTTTATAATACTAACATAATGCTTAAAACAAATAAAAATACACCTATTGATTCTCAGGTCGTTCAGAGACTTGTAAAGGAAAGTGGTTTGCCTAAAATTGGAAAGGCCACCATAAGGGAAATTGTAAGACTGGTTAACCGAATTGAGGAAGCGACTGGAGAAAAATTTGTGAGGATGGAAATGGGAGTGCCTGGTTTGCCCCCTCCTCAAGCTGGAATAGAAGCTGAAATTGAGGCCCTTAAAAAAGGAGTGGCCTCTAAATATCCTATGATTGAAGGGGTAAAGGAATTAAAGGATGAGATTTCACGTTTTGTGAAATTATTTTTAAATATTGATGTGAGTCCTGAAGGCTGTATCCCAACGGTTGGCTCTATGATGGGCTCTATGGCGGCATTTCTTGTTGCAAATCGTAACGACCATGAAAAGGAAGGTACCCTTTTTATTGATCCCGGATTTCCTGTACAAAAGCAACAGGTTAAGGTTTTGGGTCATGAATATTGTTCTTTTGATATTTACAATTACCGGGGAAAAAAACTAAGATCCAAACTACGATCCTACCTTAAGACCGGAAAAGTATCAAGTATATTATACTCCAATCCAAATAATCCTTCATGGATTTGTTTTACAGAGGAGGAGTTGAAAACTATTGGGGAACTGGCAAATGAATATGATGTGGTGGTAATTGAGGATCTTGCATATATTGGAATGGATTTCAGAAAGGATTTCTCCAGGCCCGGACAAGCTCCTTATCAGCCTACAGTTGCCAATTATACAGAAAA
>DAOWNN010000277.1 GCA_030642585.1 Bacteroidota bacterium
AAAGAACATCTTTCAGGAATTGTCAGAGATGTATTTTTAACCAGGACATTATTCAGGGTCTTAAATCAAGGTGTCCCTGGAGCAGATCAATTATATTCTCAATATCTATCTGATTGTAACATAACTCAATTAAAATATATAATAAAACTAGAGTATAATGTGTATCTCTTAACTATAAACAAAGAAACAAAAAGTAATTATGTAATAATTACAAACCCAGAGGAAGAGTTCAATGATTTTCTCTTGAAATATAAGGGTAAAGTGTTACTATTAGAGTATTGGGGAAGTTGGTGTTCCCCATGTATTAAAGCCATTCCAAAAATTAAAGCATTAGAAATGCAATTTAAGCCTGAAGAATTTCAGGTTATACATATTGCTGTTGGGGATACCTATGAAAAAGTGAAATTTGCAATTGAAAAATACAATATTGATGGAGTAAATATATTATTACCTCAATCAATTGACTTAAAGTGGAAAAATAAGATTAACGCATACACAGTTCCATATTATGCAATCATTGACCAAAATGGCAAAATAGTTGAAGATGGACCACTTGGAATATATCCTTTTAAGAATTTAACAGAAAAGATAACAGCAATTATTAAACAATTAAGGGAATCCAAACAAACACCAAAAGTCAATTAAACTAAGCTTTAGCCTAAGCTATTTAAGAAGATTGAAACCGCTTTTTCAATCCTTTCATTCGCGTTTCCAGTATCGATCCTCTGAAACTTATCCCCTGTAATACTTTCAAATAACTCTATATACCGGTCAGATATACTATTAACCAGGTCTTCTCCCATTTCAGGAACCACCTGCCCTTCTTTACCCTGAAATCCCTCTCTCATCAACCATTCTCGAACAAACTCTTTTGACAATTGCTTTTGAGGCAGGTCTTTCTCCTGCTTCTCCTCATAAGTCTCCAGATAAAAATACCGGGAAGAATCAGGAGTATGAATTTCATCAATCAGATAAATTTCTTCGTTTTTTTTCCCGAACTCATATTTTGTATCCACAAGAATGAGTCCCATTTCCTTAGCCATTCTGGTGCCTCGCTCAAACAATCTGTATGTATATTCTTCTAATTTCTCATAATCCTCCTTTTGCACAAGACCCGTAGAAAGAATTTCTTCCTTTGAAATATCCTCATCATGCCCTACATCTGCTTTTGTTGTTGGAGTAATTATTGGCTTTGGAAATCTTTGATGTTCTTTCATGTTTTCAGGGAGTGGAATACCACAAATCTCACGATGACCTGCTTTATACTCTCTCCAGGCGTGCCCGGTAAGATATCCGCGAATCACCATTTCTACCTTAAGTGGTTCAATATATTTCCCAACTGTAACATTCGGATCTGGACAAGCCAACTTCCAGTTAGGAACAATATCACTTGTTGCATCAAGGAACTTTTCGGCAATCTGATTCAAAACCTGTCCCTTATACGGAATTCCTTTTGGTAAAACAATATCAAAGGCAGATATCCTGTCAGAAACTACCATTACCAGGTAGTCGCCTACATAATATACATCCCTCACCTTACCTTCATACTTTTTCTTTAAACCAGGAAAAGTAAAATTCGTTTCAACAATAGTTGAATTCATAATGATCTTTTTAAAAATAATTGTTCTATAAATACTGTTTACAAACTACTATCAAGTCTAGTTTCCCTGTTAGGATTCGTCATTCCGAACCCCTCAATAAACCCGGGACAGGTATGCCTGCCTGCCGGCAGGATTACTTCCTACGGTCGTGAGATAGTTAAGCATGACAATAGGAAACAATAGGCCTGACTTGACACAACAACAAAACCTCATTAATCTTACTAAGCCTCATCATTATCAGAATGATTATTTTCGGAAGGCTTGTCAATACTTTCATAGGCGCGTACAATATCTTTAACCAGTTTATGCCTTACGATGTCTCTTTCATCAAACATAACAATTGAGATTCCCTCAATCCCCTCCAGAACCCTCATAGCCAGCACCAATCCAGAAGCAGATTTCCTTGGCAAATCAATTTGTGTAATATCTCCGGTGATAATAAACTTAGAATTTACACCCATTCGGGTAAGAAACATTTTCATCTGATTGCCGGTAGCATTTTGCGCTTCATCCATAACCACAAAAGCATTCTCCAGGGTTCGGCCTCGCATAAAAGCAATAGGCGCAATCTGAATAGTCTGATCCTCAATATAATCCTCCAATTTCCTGGGGGGAATCATATCTCTTAAGGCATCATATAATGGTTGTAGGTAGGGATCCAATTTCTCCCTGACATCTCCCGGGAGAAAACCAAGATGTTCACCAGCTTCAACGGCAGGCCTGGTCAAAATTATTTTTCTTACCTCCCTGCTCTTCAATGCTTTTACTGCTAGCGCTATAGTAGTATAGGTCTTACCGGTACCTGCGGGACCAACGGCTAAAACAATATCATTGTCTATCGAATCATGAACTAGAATTTTCTGATTAATAGTACGGGCCTTAATGGGCTTTCCGTTATTCCCGTATACTAAAACCTCATTCTTCCCATTGTTTTCAATCAGAAGTTCCTGGGAATTATGTTCCAGCAATAGAGATAAATCCTCTTCTGTGAGTTCATTGTGATTCCTCACAAAATCGATAATCTCATGAATTTTCTTCTCGAATTCCACTATCCTGGCCTCCTCTCCAACAACTTTCAATTCATGTCCCCTGGCAATGATTTTAACCCGGGTAAAAATTGCACTAATTTTATTTATATGTTTGTTATGAACACCGTACAAAGTTGCCGGATCAATTCCATCAATAGATATTTGTTTTTCAATCAAGGTTGATTAATATTGATTACTTTTGTCTACTTACAAAGTTAATCTCATTTTGTTAAGGTTTGTAATATTTTTTTGAAGAATTTAGATTAAATGCCCATAATAACTTTAACATCTGACTGGAATCAAGATGATTTTTACCTGGCTGCAGTTAAAGGAGAAATTCTTCAAAACTGTCCAAATATTAATGTAATTGACATTTCCCACCAGGTGCAAGCTTTCAATATTGCGCAGGCAGCATTTATCATAAAGAACTCTTTTTCTAACTTTCCAAAAGGAACAGTTCATATTATAGCAATAAATTCAAATTCCGAAAAACAACCAAGACTGTTGATTTTTAGTATAAAAGGTCAATTTATTATTAGCTATGATAGTGGAATATATGGATTGATATTTAAAGAAGAGCCTGATGAAATAATTGAACTTAAATATCCAAAAAAAACATCTTCTACCTTTCCGGAACTTTATGTTTTTGCACCAACTGCCTGTAAGATTGCAAGAGCCGGAAAATTAGCTGCACTTGGGGAAAAAACGAAGAAATTTATAAAATCAGTTCCTCTCAGAGCTACTATTGATGATTCTGCCATAACGGGAAGTGTCATCTATATAGACTCCTATAAAAATGCTATTACCAATATCAGTCGAGAATTATTCGAAAGAGTTGGTCAAAATCGTGATTTTGAGATCCTCATACAGAGTAATCACTATAAGATCACAAGTCTTAACTCAAACTATAATGAAACAAGCAATGGTGAGATCCTTGCCATTTTTAATTCTATAAACCTGCTGGAAGTTGCCATCAACCAGGGAAATGCCGCAGATTTGCTGGGATTGGAAACCAG
>DAOWNN010000061.1 GCA_030642585.1 Bacteroidota bacterium
GAGTGAAACGAGGCGGAGGGGGTTCTTCGGACCGCAATGAACGCTCGTATTTTTATACACAATATAGTTTCATAATCTTAATACAAACCCAACATATCTATGATTGACTAATTGTGACATAATCTTTTAGACTAAGAAATGTGATTGCGATTTGCAAATTTTTCATTTGGGTGTCTTTTTCGGAAAACAGGAGTTATTCTCTTGAAATGGAAAGTGGAAACTGGAAATGGATGTTATACCTTAGCCTTAGCCTCAGCCTTCTTCCTTAAAGAGTTCTTTTGAATTCTGTTTCAACATATGCTTCGATAATATCACCTACCTTGATGTCATTGTAGTTAGCAATATTTAAGCCACATTCAAGACCGCTTACAACTTCCTTTGCATCATCTTTGAATCGTTTAAGTGATCCAAGTTCCCCGGAGTAAACTACAATTCCATCCCGAATGATCCTAACCTTGTTATCCCGCTTAACTTTTCCATCCTTAACAATACATCCAGCAATAGTACCCGCTTTTTCAATTTTAAAAATTTCCAGTACTTCAACGGTTCCCACTATCTCTTCTTTTACTTCAGGTGAAAGCAGTCCTTCCATTGCAGATTTTATTTCCTCGATGGCATCGTAAATGATAGAGTAGGTGCGGATGTCTATTTGTTCTTTTTCTGCCATTTTCCTGGCACTTAAAGAAGGTCTTACCTGGAATCCCATAACAATAGCATTAGAAGCTATTGCCAGCATGATATCAGATTCAGAGATCTGTCCAACTGCTTTATGAATCACATTTAACTGGATTTCTTCGGTGGACAATTTCAATAAAGAATCGCCAAGAGCTTCTACAGAACCATCTACGTCTCCTTTAATTACAACATTAAGTTCCTGGAAATTACCAATTGCAATTCTTCTGCCTAACTCATCCAGGGTGATGTGTTTTTTGGTGCGAAGCCCCTGCTCTCGTTGAAGTTGCTCTCTTTTATTGGCAACCTCTTTTGCCTCCCGGTCAGTATTCATAACATTGAATGTGTCTCCGGCTTGAGGTGCACCATCAAGACCCAGCATAATTACCGGGGAAGAAGGTCCGGCTTCAGTAATATTCCCCCCTCTTTCATTAAACATGGCTTTTGTATGTCCGAAAAAATTCCCGGCAAGACCAATATCCCCAACCTTAAGAGTTCCTTCATTGATCAAAAGTGTAGTAACAAATCCTTTTCCTTTATCAAGAGTGGATTCGAGAACGATCCCTGAAGCTTTTTTATCGGGATTGGCTTTAAGCTCTAACATTTCTGCTTCCAGCAGAACCTTTTCAAGCAATTCATCTATATTAATACCACTTTTTGCTGATATTTCCTGTGATTGATATTTTCCTCCCCAATCTTCAACAAGAATATTCATGTTCGAAAGTTCTTCTTTTACTTTTTCAGAGTTGGCGGTGGGTTTATCAATTTTATTTATTGCAAATACAATAGGAACCCCTGCAGCCTGCGCGTGATTTATGGCTTCTACAGTTTGTGGTTTTACCCCATCATCTGCTGCAACAACAATAATTACAATATCTGTCACCTGTGCCCCACGTGCACGCATAGCTGTAAATGCCTCATGACCAGGAGTGTCAAGAAAGGTAATAACTTTCGAATCACTAAGCTCCACGCTGTATGCACCAATATGCTGGGTTATTCCCCCGGCTTCTCCGGCAACCACATTGGCATTTCTTATATGATCGAGAAGCTTTGTTTTGCCGTGATCTACATGCCCCATTACGGTTACAATTGGGGGCCTGGGCTTGAGATCTTCTTCTTTATCTTCAGGTAAGTTGTCAATAGCCTTTATAAGATCAACAGTAATAAATTCAATTTTAAAACCAAATTCATCAGCTACAATTGACATAGTTTCTGCATCAAGCCGTTGATTAATGGAGACCATTACTCCAAGATTCATGCAGACTGAAATTACATCATTTGCTGGAACATCCATCATGCTGGAAAGTTCATTAACTGATACAAATTCGGTAACCTTGAGGATACTTTTTTCCTCTTCGGTTTTTTCAATTTTTTCCTGTTCCTTTTGACTAACAGCATCCCGTTTTTCCCTGCGGTATCTGGCCCCCTTGGATTTCCCTCTGGAGCTTAACTGACTGAGAGTTTCTTTAATTTTTTTCTGGACATCTTCTTCACTTACCTCTGGTCTGAACGGCCTTTTCTTTTTCGAAGTCTTTTTTTCTTCTCTGATTTTTGCGTCTCTTCCTTTTTCTTTACCATCAGGCTGAACAGTAGTACGAATTCTTTTTCTTTTCTTTTTTCTCGATTCAGTATCACTTGAAGAGGCAACAGGCTTTTTCTTTGGCTTAGGTTCAGGAAGGTTGATCTTGCCAACTACAGTGGGGCCAGAAAGTTTTTTAATTTTGGTTTTAATGATATCTTCCTTCTTTTCCTCCGGAGCTGTTGTCTCAGGTTTTTTCTGTACAGTTTTTTCCACAGCCGGTTCAGCTTTTACAGGTTTTTCTTTCTCCTGTTTCCCGGGCTCTTCAGTTGCAGTTTTTTTAGAAGGCTTAGCTTTCTTATTAACTTTCTCCAAATCAATCTTACCCACTACTTTAACATCCACACTTTTCTTCTTTTCTTCTGTAGAAGGTGCTTTACGTTCTTTCTCTTCTTTTTCTTTTTTTATTTCTGA
The DNA here is from genome assembly GCA_030642585.1 of Bacteroidota bacterium. Lineage (GTDB taxonomy): Bacteria > Bacteroidota > Bacteroidia > Bacteroidales > VadinHA17 > JAYEGO01. The sequence goes on from DAOWNN010000061.1 coordinate 2,666, forward strand.
TTTTTGCTCAATAAGTGGTTTCTCGGGTTGTACTTCTTTTTTGATTTCCGGGGCACTCACTTCTTTAACAATAACTTCTTCTTCCTCACTTGCCTCTTTTTGATTACCCAGGTCACTAATAGATAGACTTTCATGAGATTCCTCAAAATTTTTGCGACTTAACTCTTCTGATTTTTGCTTAATCGAAAGATCAGAACTATACTCTTTAGCCAGGAGGTCATAAGCTTCAGGGCTGATTTTTGTATTTGGACCTGAATCAATTTGAATCCCCTTTTTTGCAAGGAATTCAACAATAGTTGAAATTCCCACATTAAACAGGCGGGCCGCTTTACTTAGTCGTGTTGATTTATTCTCCATTCGCTTCTTATCTCAATGCTTTTTAATTATTTTGTATTATAAAAATCATCTGTTATTTGCTAAAATAAACAGATTGTTGAAAATTATTCGAATTCTGCATTTAAAATTTTGATTATATCCTGTATAGTTTCCTCTTCAAGATCGGTACGTTTTACAAGATCTTTGATGGAAAGTTCAAGAACACTTTTTGCAGTGTCACAACCAATTGACTTCAATTCCTTCAGGACCCAATCTTCAATTTCATCTGTAAATTCTTCCAATTTCACATCCTCATCATCTTCTTCCTCTTCGGTGTCACGATATACATCAATTTCATAGCCGGTAAGTTGACTTGCAAGACGTATATTCAGGCCTCCTTTCCCAATTGCCAGGGAAACCTCATTTGGTGACAGGAAGACTTCTGCTTTCATATCGTCAGGTTTAAGCTTTATAGAAGTGATTTTTGCAGGACTTAATGATCTTTGAATAAAAAGTTGAATATTGTTGGTGAAATTAATTACATCAATATTCTCATTTTTTAATTCTCTTACAATTCCATGAATTCTTGATCCCTTCATACCCACACAGGCTCCCACCGGATCAACCCTTTCATCATATGATTCAACTGCAACTTTTGCTCTTTCTCCAGGAACCCTTACAATTTTTTTAATAGTAATAAGACCATCGAAAATTTCAGGAACCTCAAGTTCAAATAGCCTTTCCAGGAAAGTAGGGGAGGTACGGGATAAGATAATTATAGGAGTGTTATTCCGCATTTCTACCTGAACTACAACCGCACGAATCATGTCTCCTTTATGAAAGTAATCTGAAGGGATCTGTTCCTGCTTGGGCAACAACAACTCATTTCCTTCATCATCAAGAATCAGGATTTCTCTTTTCCATACCTGGTAAACTTCACCTGTGATGATATCTCCAATTTTATCTTTATATTTATTAAAAACATTATTTTTTTCCAGATCAAGAATTCTGGAAGTAAGATTTTGCCTGACTGACAAAACTGCTCTTCGTCCAAAATCAATCAACTTAACTTCATCTGTCACTTCTTCCCCCACTTCATAGTCTTCATCTATTTTCTTTGCCTCAGTTAATGAAATTTGAAGGTTGGTGTCTTCAATTTCAACGTCTTCAACAACTTCCCTGTTTCTCCATATTTCAAAATCACCTTTGTCAATATTTATTATAATGTCGAAATTGTCAGAACTGCCAAATTTCTTAACCAACATGCTTTTGAATACGTCCTCAAGCACACTCATCATTGTAGTACGATCAATATTTTTAAGTTCCTTAAACTCTGAAAAAGTATCAATCAGGTTTACGTTTTCCATTTTTATTTTAATGCTATTTAATTGAAACCAATATTTTTGTAGATTTTATTTTATTAAAAAAAAGAGCTACTTCTTCCACAATTGTCTCTTTTTTACCTTCCTTCTTTATTTTTTTTTCCTGCTCCAGAACAATTCTTTCGGAATCATACCTGAGCAAAGTTCCGATCTCCTTATTTCCTTCTATGTCAACCACTTCCACCATCCTGCCTATGGTTTTTTCAAATTGTTCAGGAACCTTCAGGGGCATATCCAGCCCGGGAGAAGAAACTTCCAAAGAAAAATCCAGATCTTCAGAAAGTAATTTGCCCTCAACAAACCTTGAAATTAAAACACAATCTCTAATGGATATCCCTTTATCATGGTCAATATATATTCTAATGTCATTGTTTCCATGAATCAAAACATCTACAATAAAGAAATCCTTGTTAAGATCGTTATCCTCAAGAATATGAATTATATTTTCCCTGGTAATCATTCCTGTAGTATAATAAAATAGGGGACAACCGTCCCCTACCATCCATCAGCGCGCAAATGTACAACATATTAGTTGATTAAACAAATGTTTTTATAAGACAGAGGCCTGGGAAAATTCAAGATTTAAGCTTCAATTTTGTACCTTGCCAGCAAGTTTCAGGTCAAGGTTTCCTCAATTGGGTTGTCATCCTAAACTTGCCTGGTAGGAGATGCTATCAAAATAATTCTTGGGAGAAACAAGTTCAACATGAAAAAGGGAAACAGATGGCTTGACTTAACAATGGTTGTAATGTGGAACTAATTCTTATTTAAAAATTTTAAGAAATGAAAAATATTAGTTTATCGAAGAAGAATACAATAATCAATGGCGTTATTTTCATATTGTTAGGACTATTGTTTGTTGCTTTCCCTGAAGGTACTCTTCAAAGTATTTCAATATATATCGGGCTTGTAATACTTATCCCCGGTACTATTATGTTAATTGCGGGTTTTTTGGATAAATCGGATAGCCGAAACAGGAATGTTATAATTTTTCAGGGGGTAATAACGGTTCTATTTGGATTGCTGTTCATTCTTAAGCCAAATCTCATAGGGATTTTGCTATCTGTGTTTATTTCTCTTTGGGTGATTTTAAATGGCTTTTTTAAATTGGCCGCTTCTTTTTCCATGAAAGCTATTGGTGAGACTGGTTGGTGGGTTCAATCCTTAATTGGATTTGTGCTACTGGCATTTGGTATTTATATGTTGGTAAATGCCTTTAATGTATCAGTTTTTATTACAATATGGGCCGGCATCCTGCTGCTTATCTTTGGTGTTTATTATTTATGGGAAGCTTTTACCGGTAAGATTAAATAATTATGCTTGTTTATTGGAATTGCTTTTCATTAAAAGGTACTTTAACAATAACTGTATTTCCTCGTCCTTCTTCATTGGTAATACTTTGAATTGTCCAGAGATCTAAGAGATTGTCACCATCGATAACACTGCCACTATAATCTCCCCATGAAGCACCTGAAGTGGCTCCTTTTCCTTCCCCCAGTTCTACAATTTCGCGTAATTGTCCGGGAGGGTCTTCTGCATAGCGGAAAGCCAAACGAGGACTAATTGTAAAAGAACCAATAATAATAACCGGGATAAATAATATGCTGTAAAAGAATTGCCCCATGATTAATTAATTTTTGATTTAAAAATTTAATCTGTAATTCAATAACTAATTTAAGTTTTGTCTCTGTTAATAAAAGACCATTCTAATTATAGGATTGGGCAAACATAAAAAATACAATGTAAATTTGCAATGGCTGGTATGAAAATTGTATTGAACAATCCTTATCTTTATCCTCCAGTGAAAGAACTTATAAACAAAATAATAAATGATCCGGTATATGGATTTATACACATACCTTTTCAGGTTTTATTTGACCTGATTGAACATCCTTACTTTCAAAGATTACGGAGGATAAGGCAACTTGGATTAACCCACCTGGTATATCCCGGCGCCCAGCATACAAGGTTTCAGCATTCTCTGGGAGCTCTGCATCTGATGAATAAGGCCATTGCTGTATTGAGGGGAAAAGGGATCAATATTTCTGAGAAAGAAGCCGAAGCCGTATCTGTGGTTATCTTGTTGCATGATATAGGGCATGGACCTTTTTCTCATACCCTTGAGCATAGCATTGTTGAGGGGATAAACCATGAGGATTTATCTATATTGTTTATGGAGCAATTGAACAAGGAGTTTGGAGGAAAGCTGGATCTGGCAATTAAGATATTTAAAGATCAATATGAGAAAAAGTTTCTATATCAACTTGTTTCAGGTCAACTGGATATGGATAGGCTTGACTACCTGAGGCGGGATAGTTTTTTTACCGGAGTTACCGAAGGCACTATAGGTCTGGATCGGATAATTGAGATGCTCAATGTGAAAAATGACAGGCTTGTAGTGGATGAAAAAGGAATTTATTCAATTGAAAAGTTCTTAATTGCCCGAAGGTTAATGTACTGGCAGGTTTATCTCCACAAAACTGTTTTGTCTGCTGAGTTGTTGCTGATGAAGGTATTGAAAAGAGCAAAGGAGATGGCTAGCGAGGGTGTTTCATTATTTGCAAGCTCTGCTATGAATTATTTCCTGGAGCAGAATATAAATTACAATAGTGTTTTTGGAAAAAAGCCAATTCATAGAAAGGATGATCTGTTGAAAAATTTTGCATATCTGGATGATAATGACATTTTAACTTCTGTGAAAATTTGGGCAGAAGAGAATGATATTGTTCTTTCTTTATTGTGTAAGAGGCTTTTAAACAGGAATTTGTTTCGGGCCAAATTACAGAAAGAGGAGTTTGACGTGAAATTGCTTGATAGTCTGAACAAAAAGGTAATAGATGAATACAAAATTCCTATAGATAAGACTTCATACTTTGTATTCACAGAAATGGTAAGCAATTATGCTTATGACCCGGATGATCATAGTATACAAATTCTTTATAAAGATGGGAGTTTAAGTGATATTAGTGAGGCATCGGATATATTAAACACATCGGTTCTATCAAAAACTGTCAAAAAATATTGTTTATGCTATCCCAAAGAGATTGAAATATTAAACTACAAATAGAATGGAATTTACTGCTAAAGCTATTGCTGAATTTTTAAAAGGTGAAATTGAGGGAGATGCTGAAATTGTAATAAGCAATGTCTCTAAAATTGAAGAAGGGGAAAAAGGAACTCTTACCTTTCTTGCAAACCCCAAATATACTGAGTATGCTTACACCACTGAAGCCTCAATTATTATTGTAAATAAAAGCTTTGTACCAAAGAAAAAGATAAAAGCAACCCCTATAAAAGTGGATGATGCTTACCAGGCAATTGCTTCCTTGTTGCAGCTCAGAGAATCTATGAAGCCAAAGAAAGTTGGAATCCATACAAATTCATGGATAGAAGAGTCTTCAAAAGCCGGGAAAGACCTGTTTTTAGGTGCTTACGCATACGTCGGAGAGAATTGTGTAATCGGAGACAATGTACGGATCTATCCACATGTATTTATTGGAGATAATGTTGTGATTGGAGACAACTGTATTTTTTACCCCGGAGTTAAGATATACCATGAATGCATAATAGGGAATGACTGTATATTACATGGCGGGGTTGTTATTGGCAGTGATGGTTTTGGTTTTGCTCCGGATACAGCGAAAGATTATAAAAAGGTACCCCAGATTGGGAACGTAGTATTAAAAGACAGGGTTGAGATAGGGTCAAATACCACCATTGACCGGGCAATGATGGGATCCACCATTATCGAAGAAGGAGTAAAGCTGGATAATTTAATTATGGTTGCTCATAATGTTGTTATCGGAGAGAACACAATTATTGCTGCCCAATCCGGGATTGCAGGGTCTACGAAAATTGGCAGAGAATGCATGTTTGGAGGTCAGGTAGGACTTGTTGGGCACCTTGAGATTGCTGATAAGGTAATGATTGCTGCACAATCAGGAATCCCCTCCAGTATTAAGAAAGAAGGAACCGTTGTGCAGGGAGCACCCGCCTTTCCTATCATGGATTATCAGAAATCCTATGTTTATTTTCGAAAACTTCCCTCCCTGGTTGCCAGGATTAATGATCTGGAGAAAAAGCTTAAAGAGCTGGAACAGGATATTTAAGTACAAATTAATTCTAGCTAATTTACTCAAATACATTTTGTTAATAGAGTTTTTGGAATCATAAAACTTCCGTTTTGTTGATTTTTTGTATCTTGTGCCCGTTTTATATTTAAGAAAGAGCTTCATTGAATATGACTACAAAGCAAAAGACAATTAAAACTGAAACAAGCCTGACAGGAAAGGGCCTACATTCAGGAATTGATGTTCAAATAACTTTTAAACCGGCTCCTGCCAACCATGGGTTTAAGTTTGTTCGTACAGATTTACCAGAAGCACCTGAAATAAGGGCCCTGGCCGAAAATGTTGTAGACACATCCAGGGGAACTACACTTGAAGAGAATGGAGCGAGGGTTGCAACTATTGAGCATGTACTTGCAGCTTTTGTAGGCCTGGAGATTGATAATGTCCTGATTGAAATAAATGGGCCTGAAGCACCTATAATGGGTGGAAGTTCCAATAAATTTGTTCAGGCAATTAAAAAAGCCGGAATTGAAGAATTGGATACAGATCGGAATTTTTTGAAAATTAAAGAAAAAATTGTCTTTTCAGATGAGGAGAATGGGGTAGATATGATTATTTATCCGGATGATCATTTAAGCATAAATGTTTTAATCGATTATAATTCTAAAGTTCTGGGTAATCAGTATGCTATTCTTGATCATATGGTTGATTTTGAAAAGGAAATATCTATGTGTCGCACTTTTGTCTTTTTTCATGAACTTGAATATCTGGCAAGTAAGGGCCTGATAAAAGGTGGGGATATTGACAATGCAATTGTGATTATGGACAGGGTAGTGAAGCAGGAAGAAGTAGATAGGGTGGCTGATCTTTTCAACAAACCCCATATCAAAGTAAATTCTGAAGGGGTACTGAATAATGTGGACCTTCATTTTCCAAATGAGCCGGCCCGGCATAAATTACTTGATATTATGGGAGACCTGGCCCTGGTAGGCCAACCTATAATTGGCAAGATTGTAGCAACACGTCCAGGTCATCATGCCAATACCGAAC
>DAOWNN010000017.1 GCA_030642585.1 Bacteroidota bacterium
CTCCGAGGAATTAAACCATTCTTCTCGTCCGCCGACCGCGTGCCGCCTAAAGCTTTAGCAGTGGCGCAAACGGAACGCGAAGGAGGATTAAAAGCATATAAGCATATTGGAACTTACTATAAGACAAAAAATAATTTTCAATTTCGTATATTGTACATCCTTTTTTATTTAAAACCCTGATCCAAATGAAGAAATTGATATTTCTTATAATACTTGCTATTACCATTGTAGCTGCACAAACTATTGGTTTTAGTCAGAATCATGAAGAAAGAAATCACACAGACTCAATTGAGGCAGTTCAACAGCAAGATTTGCCTGCTGATAATCATGCTTCTAAAGAAGTACATGATGAATCACATGGAGCCGACATGTCCCCCCTTTTCTTTATTATCATAGCTCTTTTTATAGGTGCGGCCACTCGTCATTTTCTTAGAAAAAGCCCTCTTCCATTTACAGCTACTCTATTGATATTTGGACTGATAATGGGAATTATGGTAAGGCTGGGATGGTTTGATATTTTTGAAATTGGAAAAATTACCATAAACCTGAAGTTTTTAGATGACGCAGTAACATGGGCCGGACATATTGATCCACATATTATTTTATATGTTTTCTTACCAACACTGATTTTTGAAGCAGCTTTTGCTATGGATTTTCACACCTTCAAGAAAACAGTTACTAATGCTTCAATTATGGCCATCCCCGGAATTATTATTGCCATGGTGCTTACCGCAGCTTTAATGATTTGGGTTAGTAAAATGGGTCTTGGTTTACACAATTGGGGCTGGCCGGTTGCCCTGATGTTTGGAGCTGTTGCGAGTGCCACCGACCCTGTGGCGGTGGTCGCTTTACTGAAAGATCTTGGTGCAAGCAAAAAACTGGGAACCCTGATTGAGGGAGAATCTATGCTGAACGATGGAACAGCCATTGTTCTTTTTATGGTATTTCTAACCGGAATTACAGGCCAGGTTAATGGTTCTTCTCCTGTAATGGAGTTTTTCAGGGTGGCCGTAGGAGGAATACTGGTGGGATTGGTTATTGGCAGTCTTGCTATTTCGTGGGTCAGAAAAGTATTCAATGATGCATTGGTTGAAATAAGTGTAATCATTGCTGCGGCCTACCTTACTTTTTATCTGGCAGAGCATTTTCTTCATGTTTCGGGTGTTCTTGGTTTGGTTGCTCTTGGCCTGGCTATGGCAAGTGTTGGCAAAACAAGAATTAGTCCGGAAGTTGAACATTTTCTTCATGAATTCTGGGAGCTTTTTGCATTCATTGCAAACACCATTATTTTTATCATTGTTGGTGTGGTGATTGCAGAACAGGCCTCTATAACTGGAGAGAATGTACTCATTCTGTTAATTCTATTTGTAGGAGTGCACATAATCCGGGCATTGGTCATTTTTATTTTTTATCCAATTATGCGAAAGTCAGGTTATGGTCTTCCTGTAAAAGATGCAATAGTTTTGTGGTATGGAGCCTTACGCGGAGCTGTTGGTTTAGCGCTTGCCCTGATTGTTGCGGGAGAAAAGTCTATTCCTTCAGACATTAGAGGTCAGTTTTTATTTTTAACTGCAGGCCTGGTTACACTAACCCTTTTAATTAATGCTACCACTATAAAATATCTTGTAAATGCTCTTGGATTAACAAAACCCTCACCTGCTAAAGTCCTGATGCAAGTCAATGTGAATAAATATTTATATAGCAGCATTCAGAATGCACTTGAAAAAGCAAAAAGAGACAGGTATCTGAGCCGGGCAAATTGGAATATTGTAAATGATTATTTACCAAAACCGGTAGAAGATCAAACATTAGGAGTTGTTGAAATGGATACAATGACAGAATATCGTCGCAGGGTACTTGAAAAGGAAAAAAGTAGTTACTGGCATCAGTTTAAAGATGGTTTGTTAGGAGCCCAATCGGTGATGGGTCTTTCTTCAGGTATGGAAGGAATAATTGATAAAGGAGGAGCAATCCCTTTGTCTGAAAGAAAAGACCTTGAAGATTCATGGAAAGCTGGAAAAATTCTGGACTTATTACAGAAAATTCCTTTTCTGTCAAAACTCTCAAGAAGGTTCTTTTTTGATAAATTATCTGTAAGCTATGACAGTGCAAGGGCTTTTGTTGAAGCCCAGGACGATTCCTTAAAGTTGGTAGAAAGTATGTTTCGTGGACTGGAAACTGAAACGGACAATAAAGAAGGATTTAAAGTACTTTCAATTATTGAAGAAGAAATAAAAGAAAACAAAATTCACGGACAAACATTCTTAAGGAATTTAAGAAAAAGCTATCCTGAGATTTATTCGGCCATTGCTACCAGGCAGGCTATTCGAACACTTTTGAATTATGAGAGGTATACCGTTGAGCGATTACTTAAAAATGGCAGAATAGAAAAAGGGGAAGCACAAAAAATGATAAGTGAGATAGAAGCGAAAATGAAAAAACTCTTGGATTCTCCACCAATTGCCAGAATCCCCGATACTATTAGCTTATTGAAAGAATCAGATTTGTTTAAAGACCTGGATGCCGCTATTTTTGAGAGAATCACTCCTTTTTTACAAACCAGGGTATTTCCGGTTGATGACAAAATTATTCGTGAAAATTCCCTGGGTGATGGTTTATATTTTGTTGCCAGGGGAACGGTTCGCATTTCGATTAAAAATAAGGTAATAGACATACTGGGCAGAGGACAGTTTATTGGAGAAATTTCGGATATGACCGGTGTTGTTCGTTCTGCAGAAGTGGTTGCTGAATCCCCGGTTACTGCTTTATTTATATCAGGAGTTCAATTGAGAAAAATAATAAAGGATTTCCCTGTGGTAAAAACCCGCTTATGGAATATTGTAGGTCTTAGAATCAGTGAAAATTTATTGCGTGAAATTAGTCCCTATGACCACTGGAAGCATGATCAGTTAAAAACCCTGGTGAGTAAAGGAACATTGTTGCAGCCGGAAGAATATGATGTGGCCAGTCATAAAGAGAAATTGTTAATTCTTGTTTCCGGACAGGCTACAACTGCCGGAAGCAAAGACAAACATGTTGCTCCAGCTCTTTTGGGAAATCATAAATACAAATTTTCTCTTGAAGCCCTTTTGTGGGTGTGTTGATAATTCACTCTGGCAATCCATGCACAAATCATTTTAAATAAGAACGCTCTTTGTTTAGAAACCAGATTACATAAATGACTAACAGGGGATTGATTCATTTTTTCTTTTTTTTATTCAAATTTTAATTTCTACTTTTGCACGACATTTTTCGAGGGAGAAATTGTGAATGTACTGAGTAAATATGAGATTTCATTTTTTGGACTGAAAGAAGGACAGCATGAATTTGAATTTGAAATAGACGGGAAGTTCTTTGAGTGTTTCGAGAAAACAGAAATTAAAACAGGAGAGTTAGAAGTAAAGGTTGTTTTTAATAAGCAACCGGGGCTCCTGGAATTGAATATCTGGATTGAAGGATATGTTCAGGTTATTTGTGACAGATGTCTGGAGTTTTTTGATTTGTTTTTAAAGTGCAAAGAAAACCTTTATGTTAAATTTGGTGAAAATTATGAGGAAATTGATGAAAAAGTAATTGTACTTAAAGCAAATGCCCATCACTTAAACCTGTCACAATTCCTGTATGAATATATTCATTTAAGCATTCCCTTTAAAAGAGTGCATCCGGATGATATAAACGGAAAGAGTACATGCAATAAAGAAATGTTGAGCCTGATTCATGAGGGTTCATTTGAGGAGGAAAAACATGAAGAAACAGATCCTCGCTGGAAGGGACTGATCGATTTACAAAAGAAGAAAAAAAATTAAAAATTTTAAATATGGCACATCCCAAAAGAAAAATTTCTAAACAAAGAAGAGACAAAAGGAGAACACATTACAAGGCTGTTGCTCCTACCGTAGCTAATTGTTCAAATTGTGGCGCCACAGTTCAATATCATAGAGTATGCCCGGAATGTGGCTATTATAGAGGAAAACTTGCAGTTGAGAAAGATGTAGCTTCTTAGGATCTTTTACAATATAAACCTGTAAGATTATGAGAATTGGATTGGACGTTATGGGTGGCGATTATGCCCCTGAATCTACTATTCAGGGAGCAATATTAGCTCAAAAGGAACTTGCCCCCGAAACAAAACTTGTTCTGATAGGTAATCAAAATATTATTACCGAAACGCTGGAAAAAGAAAAGACAGATTCTTCCCTGTTTGATATTGTCCATACTTCCGAGGTAATTGAAATGGGCGATCATCCCGCAAAGGCTTTTTCAAAAAAGAAAGATTCCAGTATCGCTGTCGGATTTCAAATGTTGAAAGAAAAGGAAATTGGTGGCCTGGCGAGTGCCGGAAATACAGGAGCCATGCTGGTGGGAATCCACTATTCCATAAGAACTCTTTCCGGCATCATTCGCCCTGCTATAGCCACATTCTTACCTACCTTTTCTGATAAACTCACTCTGATTTTAGATGTTGGTTTAAATCCGGACAGTAAACCCGATGTATTGTATCAATATGGAATTATGGGATCGGTATATGCTGAAAGTGTGTGGGGAATTAAAAACCCCAGAGTAGCTTTGTTGAATATTGGTTCCGAAGAATCTAAAGGCAACCTGGTTACCCGTTCGGCTTATGAGATGATGAATGAGTCAAAACACTTTAATTTCATAGGAAATTTTGAAGCCAATGAATTCTTTGTAACCGAAGAAGCAGATGTTGTAGTTTGTGATGGTTTTGTTGGCAATATTGTTTTGAAAGAAGGAGAAGCATTTTATAAATTGATAAGAAAACGAGGAATTAAAGATGAGTTTTTTGAAAGATTTAATTTTGAAAACTTTGGTGGTAGTCCAATTTTAGGGGCTTCTTCAGTGGTGGTTATTGGACACGGAATATCAAATTCCAAGGCTATTAAAAATATGATTTTACATACCCAGGACATGGCAAGGGTGGATTTGAGTGAAAAAATTAAAAATGCAATAGACTGATGGGTAAAATAAATGCCGCAATAACAGGAGTTCACGGGTGGGTACCGGAATATCGCTTAACCAATGACGAACTTGCAACCATGGTTGATACCTCTGACGAATGGATCATGCAGAGGATAGGAATCAGGGAAAGGCGAATTCTTAAAGAGAAAGATATGGGCTCTTCTTATATGGGTGCCCGGGCAGTAAAAGGTTTACTTGAAAAGACTGAAACTTCTCCTGAAGAAGTTGATCTCATAATCGCAACAACCGTAACCGCCGATATGGCTTTTCCGGCAAATGCTAATATCATTGCCGACCTTGTGGGATTAAAAAACTCCTGGGGTTATGACATAAATGCTGCTTGTTCCGGTTTTATTTTCACCTTACAGACAGCAGTTCAATATATTGAATCAGGAAGGTATAAGAAGGTGATTGTTGTAGGAAGCGATAAGATGTCTGCAATTACTGATTATACCGACAGAACAACCTGTCCACTTTTTGGGGATGCAGCAGCAGCAGTACTCCTGGAGCCAACTACAGAAGATGTTGGAATAATAGACCATATTTTTGGAGTAGATGGTTCGGGCAGGCATTACCTTCACCAAAAAGCTGGTGGATCTGCCAGGCCGGCTTCTCATAAAACAGTAGACGCTAAAGAGCATTTTATCTTTCAGGAAGGTCAGGCAGTTTTTAAATTTGCCGTTACTAAAATGGCAGATGTATCTGTTGAAATGATGAAAAAGCACAATCTAACATCCAAAGATCTTGCATGGCTTGTACCCCATCAGGCAAATATGAGAATCATTTTAGCTACAGCAAAGCGCATGGGACTGGAAAGAGAAAAAGTAATGATCAATATTGAAAGATATGGAAACACAACTACAGCAACCATACCTTTATGTCTTTGGGAATGGGAAAATCAATTACGCAAGGGAGATAATATAATACTGGCTGCGTTTGGAGGTGGTTTTACCTGGGGCTCTGTATATATCAAATGGGCATATGATGGAAAGAAATAAACTAAGCTTGAATATAACTGGTTGACATTTTTTTATTCTGGAAATAAGCAGAAGGTAAATAGTAATTTCAAAAATCTTATCTTTGCACTATTATTAATTTTGGAACACAATCAAATAAGAAAATAACAATGGCTAAGAATAATGAAACTGAAAATAATGTTATTAACCTGATCGGTGTGGGAACAGAAATCATCGGTGATGTGAACTCAAATGGTGATATAAGAATTGATGGCGTTCTTACCGGGAATCTGTATACCAAAGGAAAGGTTGTTATTGGGGAATCCGGAAAGGTAAAAGGAGAGGTAAATTGTAAAAATTCAGATGTGGAGGGATTAATTGAAGGGAAAATTAACGTCCTGGAGCTTTTGGCTCTTAAAAGATCTGCACGGATTATAGGAGATATCAATACAAGCAGGCTTGCCATTGAGCCAGGTTCAAAGTTTACGGGTAATTGTAATATGAGTGATAATGCCTCCAGTAAAGAAATTAAAAAAGAGAGCAAACTCAACCAGGACAACCCAGTCCTTATCGAATCACAAGCAGTTAAATAATTATGCCCGGTATTCCGGGATGGTTGTTCAGATGGGGATAATTATTTTTGTTGGAGTGTTTGGTGGGTTGAAATTAGACGCAAAGCTTGAGCGGGAAGATTCTCTTTTTACCATAATATTTTCATTGATTGGTGTATTTGCAGCAATGTATGTGGTATTGAAAGACCTTATCAGGAAATGATAAAGCAAGACAATAAACTAATTGTTCTGGCAGCATCTCTCACAGCCATGTCCATTCTTTTTCTGGCAGTCGGACAATTCCTCATTCCTATGATTTTCCCTCTCCTTGATAAGACCCATATCATCATTACTATTATTTTTTTCTTTCTTATAAACATGGGGGTTCTCCTTGCCTTTTTCCGAGGGCTGGACAAAAACCCTAAGAAAGGGTTATTATATACCTTTGCTGCTATTTCGGCAAAATTCCTGGCGTATCTTATATTTATTCTATTGTTTTACCTGATTACAAAAAACCTTTCTGCAAATTACTTAATTCTATTTTTTGTCCTATATTTAACTTTCACAATATTCATCTTGTTGGCCTTTGTTAAAGAGCTGAAGACAAGGAAGATAAAATAAAAATAATTTTGAATAAAAATCTACTTTTCATATTCGTCTCCTTCTTTTTACTTTTTTCCCAATCGAGCCTTTTTGCCTCTGAGCAAAATCATCCAGAGGAGGAAAAAGAATTTAATGCAAGTGAATACGTCCTTGGACACATTGAGGATTCTCATGACTTTCATATTATCACAGTAAAAGGGCATCATATTTCAGTTCCTTTGCCCATTATTTTATACAGTAAACATTCAGGGTTTCATATTTTCATGTCTTCAAGATTAACCCATGGGCATCCGTATAAGAATTTTGAATTGGCTACAGAAGGTACGAACAAGGGGAAAATTGAGGAGCATACCGGGCATGAGGTTTCATTACCACTGGATTTATCCATAACAAAAAATGTGTTTACAATGTTCCTTTCAGCAGCTCTTTTGTTATGGCTTTTCATTTCTCTTGCCAGTTCTTATAAAAAAACCGGGATTTCTGAGCCCAAAGGGAAACAGGGCTTTTTGGAACCTCTTATTTTATTTGTTCGGGATGATATTGCAATTGTTACCATTGGTAAGGAAAAATATGAAAAGTTTATGCCTTACCTGCTTACTGCATTCTTTTTTATTTGGATCAATAACCTCATTGGCTTAATCCCATTTTTCCCATTTGGTGCAAATGTTACCGGTAATATTGCTGTTACCCTGGTTCTGGCAACGTTTACATTTGTGATTACCCAACTAAATGCAAATAAAACTTATTGGAAGCATATTTTTGTCATGCCCGGAGTTCCGGTTTGGTTGTATCCGGTAATGATTCCTGTAGAGATTATTGGCTTGTTTTCCAAACCATTTGCTTTGATGATCCGGCTTTTTGCTAACATTTCGGCAGGACATATAATTGTATTAACTCTTATTTCTTTGATATTTATATTTAAAACTATACTTGTAGCTCCGGCCTCTATCATCTTTGTTCTTTTTATGGATGTAATAGAGTTGCTTGTGGCTGCATTGCAGGCATATGTTTTTACCTTGCTGTCATCACTATTTATTGGATTGGCGGTTCAGGAAGAAGGACATTGATATCGGTTTATATTGTTTAATTAAAATTTGTTGATCATGACAGGAACATTTGCAGCAGTTGGAGCAGGTCTCGCAGTAATTGGTGCTGGTTTGGGAATTGGAAGAATTGGTGGACAGGCAATGGATGCCATTGCTCGTCAACCCGAAGCTTTTTCAATGATCCAGACAGCAATGATTATTTCTGCCGCTCTTATTGAAGGTGTAGCATTATTTGCCGTTGTTGTGGCATTGATTGCTTAACAAAAAAGGGCCCGCAACGGTTGGTTGCGGCCCCTGTTTTTAATAACAAAAGCTTAGAAAAATGAATTTAGTAACTCCGGATATTGGTCAAATGTTTTGGGCAACTTTGATCTTCTTATTACTTCTTGTATTATTGAAGAAATTTGCCTGGAAACCTATAATGAGTGCAATAAAGGCCAGAGAGGAAAAAATAAAAGGTGCTTTGGAGTCAGCTGAAGAGATGAAGCTGGAAATGGAAAAACTGAAAGCCGACAATGAAGAGATCTTAAAAGAGGCCAGGAACGAAAGGAACAAACTTTTATCAGAAGCCAGGGAAGTGAAAGAAAAAATGATAACTGATGCCAAAACAATGGCAAATGATGAAGCAAAAAAGATTACTGAAACGGCCAGACTGAATATTCAAAGTGAAAAAGATGCTGCAATTTCCGATCTTAAGAAACAGGTAGCCCTTCTTTCTGTTGACATAGCTGAAAAGATCCTTCAAATGGAATTGAAGGAATCGAAGGAGCAAAAACAACTTATTGATAAATATATTGATGAGATATCCATAAATTGAATGATTTTGAGGAATGAACCTAAGTAAAATTTCAGTAAGGTATGCAAGGGCACTGTTTGCTGTTGCCAGGGATCAAAATTTGCTTGACCAGGTGCATGCAGATATGGAACTGCTTGGTCATGCCTCTGAAGAAATACCTGCCTTTCGCAGTTTTCTTGAAAATCCTGTTATGATACCTTCAGCAAAAAGAAAGCTTTTACATAATATGTTTGAGGGGAATGTATCAAAATTAACACTTGATTTTCTGGATCTCATTGTTAAAAACAATCGTCTTTCTTTTATTAATGGAATTTCCCGCCAGTTTGGGGATCAATACAGGGAATTTAAGGGGATAAGCAGTGCGATTCTAACTACGGCTGAAGAAATAGACGAATACACAAGAGACAAAATCAAGCAGCTAATATTAACAGACACAAAAAGTAAAGTTCTTCTTGAGGGAAAAACGGATAATGAAATTTTAGGCGGGTTTGTTTTGCAAATAGAGGACAAGCAAATAGATGCCAGTGTAAGAACTCAATTGAATAAAATTAAAAAGGAATTGACTCGCAATACTGTTACTGCAAGTTAAAGAATAGAAATTTATTTAAATAGTATAAAGACATGGGGAATATTAAACCATCAGAAGTTTCAGAAATACTCAGGAAACAATTAGAAGGGCTTACTATCGATATTGAAATGGAAGAAGTAGGTACCGTATTACAGGTAGGGGATGGCATTGCAAGAGTATATGGATTGAACAACGTTCAGGCCAATGAACTGGTTGAATTCTCAAATGGAGTTGAAGGGCTTGTTCAAAATCTGGAAGAAGATAATGTGGGAGTGGTTTTGTTAGGCTCATCAGAAGGGATTAAAGAAGGAGATACCGTAAAACGTACAAAAAGAATTTCTTCAATTTTTGTTGGTGAAGGATATTTGGGAAGAGTAATTGATCCTTTAGGAAATCCGATAGATGGAAAAGGAGAAATTCCAGGGAAGAAATATGAAATGCCTTTTGAAAGAAAAGCCCCTGGAGTTATTTTCAGGCAACCGGTAAACCAACCCATCCAGACAGGCATAAAAGCAATAGATGCCATGATTCCAATTGGAAAGGGACAAAGAGAATTGATAATTGGGGACAGGCAAACAGGAAAAACAGCAATTGCCATTGATACCATAATTAACCAGAGAGAGAATTATAAAGATGGCAATCCTGTATATTGCATCTATGTTGCCATAGGTCAGAAAGGATCTACAGTGGCAAATATTGCCAAAACACTGGAAGACCATGGAGCACTTCACTATACCGTTATCGTTAATGCAACCGCTTCTGATCCGGCGGCTTTGCAATATTATGCTCCCTTTAGTGGATGTGCAATAGGGGAGTTTTTTAGAGATACCGGAAGGCATGCTTTGATTATTTATGATGATCTGTCCAAACAGGCTGTTTCTTACCGTGAGGTTTCTTTATTGTTGAGACGACCTCCGGGGCGGGAAGCATATCCGGGAGATGTGTTCTACCTGCATTCACGCCTGTTGGAAAGAGCTGCAAAAATCATTGAATCGAATGAGGTTGCCCGGAAAATGAATGATATCCCTCCTTCAATTTTAAAAATGGTAAAAGGCGGTGGTTCATTAACCGCTCTTCCCATTATTGAAACACAGGCCGCAGATGTTTCGGCTTATATTCCAACCAATGTTATTTCTATTACCGATGGTCAGATTTTTCTTGAAACAGATTTGTTTAATGCAGGAATCAAACCTGCTGTAAACGTAGGGATATCCGTGTCAAGGGTAGGAGGGAATGCCCAGATAAAATCGATGAAAAAAGTTGCTGGTACCTTGAAACTTGACCAGGCACAATATCGCGAGCTTGAAGCCTTTACCAAATTTGGTTCAGACCTGGATGCTACCACTTTGGAAATTCTTGATAAAGGATCAAAAAATGTTGAAATGTTGAAACAGGGACAATACAATCCTGTGCCTGTGGAAAAACAAATTGCCATTATTTATGCAGGTACCAGAGGACTGCTAAAGGATGTCCCGGTGAACAAAGTTCAGGATTTTGAATCTGAATATATTGAATTTCTGGAAGTTAAACATAAAGATGTTTTAAGTAGCTTAAAAGAAGGAAAACTAACAGAGGGATCAGAAAAAGTATTAAAGAAAACCGCTCTTGAAATTGCATCCAAATTTAAAGAGGATTAGGCGTAAATGGCAAATTTAAAAGAAATACGAATACGGATTGCTTCAGTAAAATCAACTCGTAAAATTACATCAGCCATGAAAATGGTTGCTGCTGCAAAGTTGAGAAAATCGCAGGATAAAATTGTCCGTATGCGGCCATATGCAAACAAACTTGACGATATAATTTTAAGCCTTCAGCAAAGCCTTGAAGGAGAAATTGAACACCCCCTTACTCAAGACCGGGAACCAAACAAAGTTTTGATTGTGGTTCTTACCTCAAATCGTGGTTTGTGTGGTGCATTTAATTCGAATGTCATTAAAAAGGCCCTGAACCTGGCACATACCAAATATCAAAAACAGCTGGAAAAAGGAGAGCTTTCTTTTTTCTCTATTGGGAAAAAAGGTGCCGAACAACTGAGTGTTAGAGGATATAAAATCGAAGGAGAAAACCATGAACTTCTGGACGGTAAGGGTTTTAATGAAATATCAGAGTTTGCAAATGAGTTAATGACCTATTTTACAGAAGAAAAATTTGACAGGATTGAATTTGTATACAATCAATTTAAAAATGCTGTGGTGCAGGAATTGATAAACGAAAATTTTCTTCCTTTGAAACTTGAAAATGATAATTCTGATAAGAAAAAGTTTGTTGATTATATATACGAACCTGACCCGGGTTCTTTAATTATAAGCCTTGTTCCGAAGTCTTTGAAAATAAAAGTCTTTAAAAGTATTCTTGATTCTATTGCCTCTGAACATGGCGCAAGAATGACTGCAATGCATCAGGCCACTGATAATGCCAATGATATGATCCAGGAGTTAACATTGCATTATAACAAAGCAAGACAGGCTGCAATTACCAAAGAAATTTTGGACATAGTTGGTGGAGCAGAAGCCCTGAAATAACCTGGTTGTACAAAAGTATGTTTGACACCAAGCTTTAATCCAATAAGATCTCTTTAAAATGTATTCACTGGAAGAATTAAGACACTTTATTAAGCAAGCAGCCAGGGATCTTGAAGTTGCCAGAGAACCAAGAGAACTATACCAGCCAATTCAGTATGTTTTTCAAACTGG
Organism: Bacteroidota bacterium; assembly: GCA_030642585.1. Lineage (GTDB taxonomy): Bacteria > Bacteroidota > Bacteroidia > Bacteroidales > VadinHA17 > JAYEGO01. Next base: position 12,191 of record DAOWNN010000017.1, read on the forward strand.
AGGCAAAAGATTAAGGCCTGTCCTATCCCTTATGGCCTGTAATCTGTTTAATGATCAGGTAGAACAAGCTGTTATGCCTGCTCTTGGCCTTGAAGTTTTTCACAATTTCACTCTGCTTCATGATGATATTATGGATGGGGCAAGCTTAAGGAGAAATCAGGCTACAGTTCATAAAAAATGGGATCAGAATATCGCCATTTTATCAGGCGATGTTATGGCAATCATGGCTTATGAATACATTACCAATTGTCCCGCAGATGTTCTTCCTGATGTAATCAAAATATTTAATATTACAGCCCGGAGTGTTTGTGAAGGACAGCAATATGATATGAATTTTGAAAAGCAGATAGATGTTTCTGCAGAGGACTATCTAAGGATGATAAAAAAGAAAACATCTGTATTGCTTGCTGCTTGTTTGCAAATTGGAGCAGTAATAGGTGGTGCTTCCAGGCCAGATGCAGAGCAATTATATGATCTAGGCTTAAGCCTTGGAATGGCTTTTCAATTACAGGATGATATGTTGGATAGTTTTGGTAATCCTGCACTTTTTGGTAAAGAAATTGGTGGAGATATTAAATCCAATAAAAAAACATGGCTTCTTATCAAAGCCCTTGAAATAGCTAATCAAGGGGAAAGGAAAGAACTGGTAAATCTTCTGACTAATAAGAATCGGGATGAGAAGGGAAAAGTAGATAAGGTTTTATCTATCTATAACAAACTCGGAATTAAAGAACTTGCAGAAAAACTGGTTCAATCATATTTTAATAAAGCCCGAAAAAATCTGAACAATGTTAGGGTTCCAAATGAAAGAAAATCTGTTTTGCAAAACCTGACAAATTCCCTGATGAACAGGGAAAAATAAAACCGGGTTTAATGCAAATTGCAAAATCACACAAAATATTTCTTTTCTTTTTTCAATCTTCAATTTACATTTTTCAGTTTTTTAGAGCTTTCCATTTTACCGTATCAATAAGCCCGGAGAGAAGATCCTCCAGCTCTTTTAACCCTTCCGGGGGATTACTGTAATCTCTTATTTTCTTTTCCTTTCCTTTGTAGGAGAAAAAAATAAATGTGGTCTGGAGGTCCATAACAGGGGCTTTATACGAATTTTCAAAATCAAAAAAGCCATTCTCTAAAAATTTGTTTTGAAGTTCCTCAAGTTCTGTTTTATTTATTTTACCTGAATATTTGCCGCTTAAGGAAACAAACATTTTTCCATCATACAGAATAAAACCATTTTTATAAACATCTAATGTGAAAACCGGGCAATCACCCATACACCTTAATTTTTCAATAGACAAAACAGGCTTTTCCTGTTCAAGGTTTTTTAAACCAGAGCAAGCTGATATCAAAAAACTCAAAATAATAAAAAGTTTAATTTTCATGTGTTTATCATTTGTTTCAAAATTAGTAATTCTCAGCAACAGCATATAGATTTGAGAAAGTTTTGTACTTTTACGACTCTTCTTTTTACCCATAGAGAAAGATAATTTATATTAAAAAGTGTGTTATGAAAAAGAATGTTTTAGTCGGCATGTTAATTATTCTGATCAATTTAAATTCTGGTTTTGGACAAACCTGGCTGGATAAAGCCGGACGCAGGGCGGATACCATTGTATGCTATGGAAGCGATGAGGTGCATAGGAGCTTTATTCCCCCACCCAGGGAATTTTTGTTAAAGGGAGGAAATGAAAAAAATAAAACAGCTGATATTATTGTAAATTATATAGGTTTTAATACTGCCGCCCAGGAGGCTTTTGAATATGCCGTGAGTATCTGGGAAACAATGATTGTATCTTCTGTACCAATCCACATGGAAGCTAATTGGACTAACATGGGGACCGGGGGTGTGCTGGGTAACTGTCGTGCAGGTGCCTATTATTTAGGTCTTTATGTGGGGGGAATAAATCCCAATGCCTATTACCCTGTGGCACTGGCTGAAAAAATGCTTGGAAGAGAACTTACCGGGGCAGATGAGCCTGATTTAATTGCTAATTTTAACAGCATTGCCAACTGGTATAAGGGTACTGATGGGGCTACAAGTGACACTCAACACGACCTGGTATCTGTTGTATTACATGAGATTACTCACGGACTGGGCTTTATTGGCACAATGGACGTCGACATGCAGGATATGGGATCTTATGGTTTTGGTAATGGACGAACTATTATTTTTGATCATTTTCTTGAACTTCTCCCTGATCAGAGATTAACCGACACATTAATTTATAACAATCCCTCAATTCAACTTGGAAGTGCCATGACCGGAGGAAATTTATTTTTTCCCGGAGCGGTACAGATGAAGGAAAATAATAATTCCCGGGCTAAACTATATTCGCCTGCCACATTTGACCCGGGCTCAAGTGTATACCACCTTGATGAGGCGCAGTATTCTCCTCCGAACGCTGACTCTGTTCACGCCTTGATGACTCCATTTATTTCAAAGGGAGAAGCCATTCACGATCCCGGAACAGTGACCCTGGGCATGATGGCTGACTGGGGATGGATACACACTTTTATTGATCACAAACCATTAGTAGACAGGGAAGATTTAAGTACACCTGTTTTAGTAGAGGCAGAAATAACCAGTGATACTGATTTTTACTCCGATTCAACTTACCTTGTATATTCATATGATGAATTTGAAACAGATGATACTCTGGTTTTAGGTCCTGCCGGAAAAGAAGACCAATTTGAAGTCATTATTCCCGTTGATATTTCAGACAGGACAATCAGTTATTATATTTCTACCCAGGATGATTATGGGCGTATTTACACCCACCCATCCGGAGGGCCTGATTTTTACCACCAGTTTTATGTAGGGCCAGATACAGTAAAGCCAGAGATTGAGCATTTCCCTATTGAATTTATGCTTTATAACAACGATTCTCTTAAAATAAAAGCTGCTGTAACTGACAACCTCGCAATTGATTCGGTTTATGTTGAATATATGTTGAATGATATAGCACAGAATCCCCTGCGCATGAATCATGATTCACTGGATGATTATTCA
>DAOWNN010000090.1 GCA_030642585.1 Bacteroidota bacterium
ATTGGCTGCACATTTATGATGTATCGTATCTCGCAAATTACCCGTCCGTTTAAACTCAAAACTATTGTAAGTCTTAATCCGATTATGATTGATGGAACCGGAATGTGTGGTGCATGCCGGGTCGTTGTAGATGGAGCCACCAAATTTGCCTGTGTGGATGGTCCTCATTTTGATGGACATTTAATCGATTGGGATATTATATTATCCAGGCGCAAAGCCTACCTGGAAGAAGAAATCGTTTCTCAGGAAAGATAAGTTTATGGCAAAAATAATTCCTATAAAAACCCCGATGAGGGAACAGCCGCCAAAGGAACGCATCCGGAATTTTGATGAAGTTCCATACGGTTATTCTATTGAAGAAGCAATTCAGGAAGCCGGGCGATGCCTGCAATGCAAAAAACCAAAATGTGTTGAGGGTTGCCCTGTGGAAATTGATATACCAGGATTTATAGATTTCATTGCTAAAAATGACTTTAAAAATGGTATAAACAGACTCAAGGAAAAGAATATTTTGCCTGCCATATGCGGCAGGGTGTGCCCACAGGAAGAACAATGTGAAATAAAGTGTATTGTTGGGATAAAGAATGAACCGGTAGCAATTGGCCGGCTGGAACGGTTTCTTGCTGATTGGGAACGGGAAAATGAAAAAATCGAGATACCAAAAATCCCAAAAAAGACCGGTAAAAAGGTTGTTATTGTCGGAGCAGGACCTGCCGGTATTACGGCTGCAGCAGACCTTGTAAGAATGGGACACAAAGTTGATATATTTGAAGCATTACACCAACCAGGAGGTGTTCTGGTTTACGGTATTCCGGAATTCAGACTCCCCAAAGAAATTGTTTTTAAAGAAATTGAATTCCTTGAAAAAATGGGTGTCCGTATTTATATGGATACGGTTATTGGCATGGTGAAAAGTATTGATGAATTGCTGTCAGAATATGACGCTGTATTTCTCGGAACCGGCGCAGGTTTGCCATGGTTTATGCAGATTCCCGGAGAGAATTTGAATGGGATTTATTCCGCTAATGAATACCTTACGAGAGCAAATTTGATGAAGGCTTATCTTTTCCCCAAATACAAAACACCCATCATGAGAGCTAAAAGGGTTGCAACCGTAGGGGGTGGCAATGTAGCCATGGACTGTGCCCGATCTGCACTAAGACTGGGTGCTGAAAAATCTTTCATTATTTACAGGCGATCAAGGACTGAAATGCCGGCCAGGGATGAAGAAATTCATCACGCGGAGCAAGAAGGGGTGATTTTTAAAAACTTATCAAATCCGGCAGCCTTTCATGGAAACGAAAATAATTGGGTGAAGGAGGTTGAATGCATCAGCATGGAACTTGGTGAACCCGATGACTCTGGCAGACGAAGACCTGTACCTATTCCTGATGCAAATTTCATGGTTCCTATTGATATTGTTGTTATTGCTATTGGGAACAGCCCGAATCCATTGATTGCTGCCACTACACCGGATATTGAAGTAGAAAGATGGGGGAATATTAAAACTGATCCTAAAACAGGCAAGACTTCAAAGCCTGGAGTATTTGCCGGGGGTGATGTTGCTACCGGGGCTGCAACTGTTATTATGGCTATGGGTGCTGGAAAAATAGCTGCCAGAGGTATTCATGAGTACATTATGCAGAAAGCTTGATAGTTGAAGGTTGAAGTTTGTCGAAGGTCAAATAGTTTCACTAAATTGGGTGCTGCAATTCTGAAGAAAGGGATAATAAAAAGTGTCTTCAAATTACCTAAAGGCATTAATTTCTATAATCAAAACATCCTTAATATGATTATCCCATAGGGATAAAATGTTACACCCAGGGACGTAAGTCCCTTGATAATCAACTACAAATAAGTAGAGTTCCGTAGGAACGGCATGTTTTTTATACCTTGAAAAATTAACCAAATCAAAATTATGGAATTTGCTGAAAACGATTCGATAGATTTTCGAGGATCCTCCAACTTTTTCTTACCACTCAAGGCTATCTTCAAGCTTTATTTCTTTCAGATCTTCTTTACTCAAACCATGCCACCGGCAACCTTTTTTTGAACATATATAAAAATCAATATGTTTTGTTCTGGCACTGAGATGAACCCGGGCCACATCACTGCCGCATTCTTCACATTTCTGTTCTTTATCAGCCAGGCTTTTATCGCAATGTATGCATTTAATATTACCAATACTTTCACCTTCCTTCAGAAAAAGAGTGGACCTGGAGGTAAACACATTAAGGTAGGGACTAAGCTCCAGAAAACCAGTTTCTTCCCCCCTGTCAACTTTAAATTTAAGGGTCCCATCCTTTATGAGAGTTTTATTGCAGTGCGGACAAAATGCGTGTAAAAAAGAACCTGTTTTCATGATCTCTACCTCTTCAGCATCTTCATTATCGGCTTCAAAACCATGGTCATTAAGTGTCATGCGCTCGTAATACGGTGTACCATACAGGTCTGATTCATTAAAGAGATTTTTTAAGGCAAAAGAAAAATCTACAAGTTTCACAAAATGATTCTTACATCCTACCCTGGAACAAATATCTACTCTTCCACCCAGGTCCAGATCATATGCAATCATTGGGGCATTACAATTATCGCATCTTGATTTGCCTATAAGCTCTGAATTACAATGGGTGCAAGCCATTTTCACAATTGAGCCTTTGGGAATTTCTATATCGCTTAAATAGTTGTAGCTATTCCAGACGGAACTGAGCCTGAATGGACCTTCATCCTTTTCTGTTATAAGCTTTAGAAGAATACTAGGGCAATTATCAACCAGGTGGGTATCATCCATAAAGGACTCCCCACAAACCGGACAATGAACATTTAGGGAAATTAATTCACTCATGATATAATTGTTTTTAATCCTCGTTCTTATAAAAATACATAAATTTATTTAAATAAATAATTTTATACAAAGATCAACCCAGGGAATAAGTTACTCTTGCCAATAATTCTGGTATAAACAAGCCTAATAAAAAAAGCTCACCTGGATGGTAAGCTTCTTTCTATATTACATTCATTCTTACTTTCCAGCAAATTCCAATATCTCACCAATGGACTTGAATTCTTTAACAAGCGGCAGGATGGCTCTGATCTTCTGTTTAATATATTTATCCATAGAAGCCGCTGCTGCTCTTCCATCACCCATAGCCAGAATAACAGTAGCCCCACCCCTTACAATGTCTCCGCCAGCAAACAAGTTCGGTATCGACGATTGCATGTTCTCCTTATTAACCTTGATGGTACCCCAGGATGAGATATTCAAATCCGGTAAACTTTGTGGGATAAGTGGATTGGGCGACACACCCACACTAACCACAACAGTATCCACCTCAATTTCGTATTCAGATCCCTTAATAGGCATTGGTCTCCGCCTGCCCGAATCATCGGGTTCACCCAGTTCCATTTTCTGAAGTTTCATCCTGCAAACTCTTCCGTTTTCATCTGCAAAATATTCCAGCGGATTATTGAGATTCATGAATTCAATACCCTCCTCTTTGGCATGTTTAATCTCTTCGACCCGGGCTGGCATTTCTTCAATTGAACGACGGTATATGATCATGGCTCGTTCGGCGCCGAGGCGTTTTGCAGTCCGGACAGAATCCATCGCAGTATTACCACCACCAATAACGGCAACCTTTTTACCACTGATTACCGGTGTATCATAATCAGGATCAGCAGCATTCATCAGGTTCACCCGGGTTAGATACTCGTTGGATGAATAGATCCCTATATAATTTTCACCAGGAATATTCATAAAACTTGGCAAGCCGGCGCCAGAACCAATGAAAAAGGATGCAAATCCCTCACCTTCAAGATCTTTAATGCTGGCTGTTTTCCCTACAATAAAGTTGGTTATAAATTTGACCCCCATTTTCTTGAGGATATCAATTTCTACATCTACAATCTCATTTGGGAGCCTGAATTCAGGAATGCCATATTTTAAAACACCTCCAATTTCGTGAAGAGCTTCATAAACGGTTACATCATATCCCATTTTAACCATGTCTCCGGCAAAAGCAAGGCCAGACGGTCCAGATCCAATGGAGGCCACTTTAATACCATTCCTGTCGGCTATTACAGGTATTGAGAGTTTACCACTATTTTGTTCATAATCGGCTGCAAAACGCTCAAGGTTACCAATTGCAACAGGTGGTTTCCCCAGCTTTTGTGTATAGAAACAGGCCTGTTCACACTGCACTTCCTGTGGGCATACACGTCCGCATACAGCAGGAAGTGCATTTGTTTCTTTCAGCACAACGGCGGCATCCAAAAAATCACCCGTTTCAATTTTTTTAATGAACTTTGGGATGTTAATACCAACCGGGCAACCGGTGATACAGGTTGGATCGGGACAATCAATACATCGTCTGGCTTCATGAATGGCCTGTTCCTCTGATAATCCGGTATTTACTTCGACATAATTGGTGCTTCGTACGGCTGGGTCTTCTTCAGGCATTGACAGACGTTCCATATTGGTACGATCTTTAGCTTTTAAAGTACCCCTCAATTCGGCACGCCACTCTTGTGCCCGTTCTTTTTTTAGATATTCTTGTAGTCTATCCATGCTTATGCCTTTTGGTATTTTTTCAGAAACCTTTGATAGGAGTTTTCTTCCTCTTTTTTATATGAATTGAGTCTGAACAACATTTCATCAAAATCAATCTCAGCAGCATCAAATTCGGGGCCATCTACGCACACAAATTTTGTTTTGCCTCCAACAGTTACCCTGCATGCACCACACATTCCAGTTCCATCAACCATCAGGGTATTTAAACTGGCCTCTGTGGGAATTTTGTACTTCTGTGTAAGCAAAGACACATATTTCATCATAATAGCAGGACCAACGGTAATACACCTGTCAATTTTTTCCCTTTTTATCACCTCTTCCATTCCATCAGTTATCAATCCTTTTTTTCCATAAGAACCATCATCGGTCATTATTATGAGCTCATCAGAATGTTTGCGAACCTCCTCCTCAAGAATGATCAACTCTTTTTGCCTTGCTGCAAGAATGGATATTACTTTGTTTCCCGCATTTTTAAATGCTTCTACAATGGGCAATAATGGTGCTACACCAACGCCACCACCACATGCCAGAACCGTACCAACTTTCTCAATATGGGTAGGGTTCCCCAGAGGTCCGACCAGGTCAGTTATCTTATCCCCAACCTCCAGATTTGACAATTTAATAGAGCTTACACCAACTTTCTGAATAACCAGGGTTATGGTTCCTTTCTCAAGATCAGCCTCGGCAATTGTTAAAGGGATACGCTCCCCTTTCTGCCCAATACGAACAATAACAAAATGTCCGGCTTTTCTGCTCCGGGCAATATGCGGGGCTTCCACCACCAGTTTTACAACGTAATCGGAGAAATATACCTTTTCAACAATTTTGTTCATGCTTTTCATTTAAATGTTCCAATGATTCCCTATACAACTACTGCATTTTATGAATCTGCGAAGATAATTTTTTATTCCAGATCCTCAAATAAATACCTGAATTTTATAGTTAAAAATGACAGAATTCATGTGTTATTTGTACCGGCTACAAAACTAATATTTTATGAAAATGCTAACAATAGTAGATATATGTTTTATAACCTATTTTATTGAATTTTGTTTCTGATAATATAGAGTTGCTTTTTAGAATTAATAAATATAATTTTAAGCCATAAACAATTTATAATTATGAAAGAATTTAAATCAATCGACAACATATTGGATTTTGCAATCAAAGATGAGCAGAGAGCTTCTGACCTGTATGCAGATCTGGCAACAAGGATCAGTAATAAAGAAATGTCAAAGGTATTTATCCAGTTCTCCCAGGAAGAACTGGGTCATAAGAAAAAACTGGAAAACCTCAAATTAAATAGCAATCGTGCCTCTATTTTTGAAGATGAGAAGGTACAGGATCTTCAGATAGGAGATTATATCGTAGAGGTTAAGACTTCAAGGAATGACCTTAGTTACCAGGATGCATTAATTATAGCAATGAAGGAAGAAAAATCTGCATTCAAATTATATTCAGATCTGGCAGCAATGACTGCAAACAATGAGTTTAAGCAAATGTTTTTAATGCTTGCTCAAGAGGAGGCCAAGCATAAACTACGTTTCGAGATTGAATACGACGATAACATCCTCCAGGAAAACTAGAGCTTTCCCTTTGATTATTTTAGTGAATCAGTATTGAATCATTGCTCAAGCAAGGATTACCACTTTCTCTTTTTTACCTGGTTATATTTATTAACAAAAGTTTCTTAATTTTGAACCGTTATAAATAACTGGCTTTTTTATACAATGTACCTTAATGGATAAGCACGAATACCTGGGTAAAGCAGATATCAACACTATTGATAGCTTATACGAGCAATATCTTGAGAATCCCAATGAATTAGAAGAAAGTTGGAGGAAGTTTTTTGAGGGCTTTGAATTTGCCCGAAAAAACTATCAAACCAAACCTTCAGGAAAAGTCTTCGACAAGGAATTTAAAGTTATTAATCTGATTGAAGGATACCGGCGCCGTGGTCATTTGTTTACCGAAACCAACCCCGTTAGAAGCAGGAGGAAATACACTCCCACACTGGATCTGCAGAATTTTGATCTTAATGAGGAAGATTTAAATACTATTTTTCAAGCCGGGAAAAATATTGGCATCGGCCCTGCCCCACTAAAAACCATTATTGATCATCTTCAGCAAACATATTGCCGGTCTATCGGTGCTGAATATGGCTTCATCAGAAATCCTAAAGTTGTTTCCTGGCTACAGCAAAAAATGGAATCCCGACAAAACATTCCTGCCTTTAAGCCTGAAGAAAAGAAACACATTTTTTCACTGTTGAAACAGTCAGTTGGATTTGAAAATTTCATCCATAAGAAGTTTATCGGACAGAAAAGATTTTCACTGGAAGGGGCAGAATCCTTAATACCTGCTCTGGATGCAGTGATACAAAAGGGAGCAGATCATGGAATTCAGGAATTTATTATAGGGATGTCCCACAGGGGAAGATTAAATGTACTGGCAAATGTCCTCCAAAAGCCATACGAAGATATTTTTAACGAATTCAACGGAAAATTCTACGATAGTACAATTTCACTGGGAGATGTAAAATATCATCTGGGATATGGCAATGATATTACCACTTTGAATGGTAAAAAAGTACGTTTGAACCTGGCTCCTAACCCATCTCACCTGGAAGCAGTTGACCCTGTGGTTGAAGGAATTGCACGTGCTAAAATCGATTATAAATATGATGGAGATACAGGGAAACTTGCTCCTATATTGATTCATGGAGATGCGGCAATCGCATCCCAGGGAGTTGTTTATGAAGTTCTTCAGATGTCAAAGCTGCCGGGCTACCAAACGGGTGGAACTATCCACCTGGTTATTAATAATCAGGTTGGATTTACAACCAACTATCTGGAAGCACGATCAAGCACCTATTGTACCGATATTGGGAAAGTTACCAAAGCACCAATCTTTCATGTAAACGGAGATGATGTAGAGGCATTGGTTTATACCATACTTCTGGCAATGGAATTCAGACAAGAGTTTCAGTCTGATGTTTTTATAGACATTCTATGCTACCGGAAATATGGTCATAATGAGGGAGATGAACCAAGATTTACCCAACCTCTATTGTATCAGGCTATTGCCAATCATCCTAATCCAAGAGATATCTATGGTAGTAAATTAATTGAGGAGGGACTTTATACACCTGAAGACATCAAATTTGCTGAAAAGGATTTTGAAGAAATTCTAGCTCTAAAATTAAAGAAATCGCAGGAAACAGATGAGGTTCATATTCGCCAGTTTCTTTCCGAAGACTGGCAGGGCTTTTCACACCCTGACAAAAACAGCCTGGCAAAATGTCCCAAAACAGGTATTTCTAAAACTAAAATCCTGGAATTGGCAAAAAAAATCAACCAGCTTCCTTCTGATAAGCGTTTTTTCAAAAAATTGATTAAGCTTATTGATAATAGAAAAATCATGGTTGATGAAAACCGTTTGGACTGGGCCATGGGAGAATTTCTGGCTTATGCAAGTCTTTTAACGGAAGGACATCCGGTGCGAATCAGTGGACAGGATGTGGAAAGAGGGACTTTTTCTCACAGGCATGCCTCCTATG
>DAOWNN010000223.1 GCA_030642585.1 Bacteroidota bacterium
GTTTCTCATCAATAATTACCACACCAAGCTTTTTAAAGGGGAGAAAGATGGAAGAACGAACCCCAACTATGATTTGATATGTTTCTTCTGTAGATTTCCCTAATAGATTTTTCCAGATTTCTGCTCTCTCTGAGTCATTGTATTGAGAATGGTATACACCTATTTTTCCTCCAAAATATTTTTTTAAACGAGAAATAATTTGAGTTGTAAGTCCGATTTCAGGAAGTAAATATAATACCTGTTTACCCTTTTTGATCTCTTCATGAATTAAGTGAGCGTAAATCTCGGTTTTCCCGCTTGAGGTTACGCCATGAAAAAGAATGGTATTAATTGTTTCGAACTTTTTTTTGATTTCTTCAAATTTTTGACCCTGGACATTGCTGAGTTCTTTCAGAGCATTGAGTTGAGAGGTCTGGGCTTGAAGACGTGAGCTTTCCTTGTAAGTTTTTTGGAGAATTCCCTTTTTTATCAGGGCTTCCAGGGCTGGTTTACTGATTTGCCTATCTGCAATAAGTTTACTCATTCTTAATTCAGAAGCAATTCCATCATCCTCATTTGCAAAGTAAATAAATCCCTCAAGAGCCTGATTTTGTTTAGGAGCTTTCTTCAATTTGTCAAGAATAGCATTAAGAATTTCCGGGTTTTGAAGTTTTTCGGTAAGTTTTACATAGGCTTCAAGCCTGGGTTTGTACTTTGCCTTAAGCTTCTCTTCTATTTGGATGAAATTCTTGTTTAGAAGACTATAAATAAATGGAAGTGAATTTTTTAGATTTATTATAGAATTTAATTCCTTTACACTTGCTGATGATTTTCCTTCCAGGTAATTAAGAATTTCTTGTTCTCTTGTATCCTGAAGCTCCTGATTTATGTTTGAATCTCCCAGGATGTTTTCCTCTGAAGGAGTTTCCTGGATCTTCGGGGAGAGTTTAACTCTTGTTTCACTTTCCGGTCTCAATCCTGAAGGGATGGCTGCTTTAAAGATTTCTCCCTTAAGGCACATGTAGTAAGATGACATCCAGTCCCAAAATTTTAACTGGGTAGGAAGAACAAAAGCCTTATCATCCGGAAGAACTTGAATTTCTTTTGGGATATAGCTTGTGGGGCGATTATTATGGACCTTAACAATAAGGGCAGTATATATTTTTTTTTGTCCGAATTGCACAATGGCCCGCATACCCGGACTTACATCATGTATTAGTCCTTTGGGGATGGAGTAGGTAAATTCCCCTTTTACCTTGAGTGGGAGAATAATGTCTGCATAAATTCCTGACATACATTTTAAATAGACAAAACTTTAGACAGTTCCAGCATTTCCTGACTTATGGCTTTATTTAATTTAACTGCTTTTCTGAAAGGTACCAGAACCACTTCGCCATTCTGAAGTCCTACCATAGCACTTTTCTGATCATCGAGTAAAGCCTCAACAGCTGCATACCCTAGCCTGCTTGCGGTAACACGATCAAAGGCAGTGGGAGAGCCCCCCCGTTGAATATGCCCTAAAACGGTTACTCTAACAGAATAATCCTTGAAATCCTCTTTTACTTTTTCGGCAATTTGAAAAGCTCCTCCTTCCTCATCACCTTCAGCAACAATAATGATATTGCTCGACTTTTTTCTTCTAAAACCATCTTCCAATAAACTTTTCAGATTGGAAACCTGGTTTTTAACTTCTGGCAGGAGAATGGCTTCAGCTCCACAGGCCACTCCAGTTCTAAGGGCGATGAATCCAGCTTTAGCTCCCATTACCTCAATAAAGAACAGCCTGTTATGTGCAGATGCAGTATCTCTTATTTTATCAACAGCTTCAATTATCGTATTTAATGCGGTATCATAACCAATAGTATAATCAGTTCCGTAAATGTCATTATCTATGGTGCCGGGAACACCTATAAATGGAGTTTCATACTCTTCATTGAAGACCCTTCCTCCTGTAAAGGTCCCATCACCACCAATTACCACCACACCATCTATTTGATTTTTCTTCAGGTTCTCATATGCTTTTTTCCTTCCTTCTGCTGTTCTAAATTCTTCACATCTTGCAGTTTTCAAGATGGTTCCTCCTCTCTGAAGTATATCACTTACTGAAAATACTTTTAGAGTTTTGAAGTTACCGTCTATCAATCCCTTATAACCATGCCTGATGCCAACAACTTCAAGTCCGCTATATATAGCTGTTCTTGTTACAGCCCTGATGGCTGCATTCATACCGGGGCTATCACCTCCTGATGTAAGTACCCCTATTTTTTTTATTTTACCCATGCGAAAATTATATATTTTATTAATGTTCCGAAATTAGTTAAAATTCCGGGAATTGTTTCAGTAAATTGCAAACTTGAAAATGGCGGATATCATGCATACAGCCGTACAAGTGAGATCCTTTATGTATAAAGAAATGATTTTCAGTTGATGTAGGAGTGAAGTTTTGCTTCAATATCTTTCAATAACCATGACGGGGTTGAAGTTGCTCCTGAAATTCCAATTGAATTACAGTTTTCAATCATAGTTTTTTCAACCTCATCAACATTGGAGATAAAGTAAGAGCGAGGATTTGCATTTTTACACACATTGAAAAGAACCTTTCCGTTTGAACTGTTTTTTCCACTTGCAAATAAAATGACATCATGCTTGTTTGCAAATTCGAAGATGTTAGATTCCCGGTTTGCAACCTGCCCGCAAATAGTTTGATGAAACTTTAATTTTGACACATCGTGATTTTTTAATTCCCTGAAGTACTCTTCAATTTTTGTTCTGATTTCATTAAATGCTTTTTTACTTTTTGTTGTTTGAGAATAGAGGTAAACGGGCCTGTTAAAATCAATCCTTTCCAGGTTGTCTGTATTGTCAATGACGATTGCCTGACCATCTGTCTGTCCAACAAGCCCTTTTATTTCAGCATGCCCTTCCTTCCCATATATAACAATTTGCCCATCATCTGTTTTAATATCATTATACTTCGATTTTATCCTTCTTTGTAGTTTAGATACTATCGGGCATGTGGCATCCACCAGTTGAATGTTATTTTCTCGTGCAATATCATATGTTTCGGGTGGTTCTCCGTGTGCTCGTAAAAATACCGTAGCATTTTTTAATTTACGGTATTCTTCATAAGTAATTGTTTTAAGTCCTTTTTCTTCCAGTCTTTTTATTTCCTCTCCGTTGTGTACAATTTCTCCCAGGCAGTAAATGGTTTCATTTTTATTAAGCTCTTCTTCTGCTCTTTCAATTGCTTTTTCGACACCAAAACAAAAACCAGCATTTTTATCTATTTCTATCTTCATTTTTCCAGAGTATCTTCTATAATTTTCATCACCCATACCATTTGCTCCTTTACAGTAATATGGCTATTGTCAAGTAATAAAGCATCATGAGCCCTTTTCAAAGGACTTATTTTTCTTCCTTCATCAATTCTGTCGCGTGTAAGGATATTTTTTTCTATTTCCGTGAAGCTTACCCTTTGTCCTTTTTCTATAGATTCATCATATCTTCTTTGAGCCCTGATGTTTGCACTTGCTGTCATGAAAATTTTGAGGTCTGCATCCGGGAATACTACCGTTCCAATATCTCTTCCATCCATTACTATACTTTTGTCCTTCCCCATGTTTCTTTGAATTTTCACCATCTTTTTACGTACTTCTTTAATTTTGCTCACCGGGCTTACAAAATTCGAAACATAAACCGTCCGAATCTTTTCTTCTACATTTTCTCCGTTAAGGATGGTTTCAAATAATTGACTTTCATGGTTAAATCTAAATCCAATCTCAATTCTATCAAGTTCTTCCAATAGTTTATTCATTAGGATTTCCCCATCATTTATCAGATTATTATCCAGGCAATACAGGGTGACAGCCCGATACATAGCTCCACTATCAATATAAATATAGCCCAGGGTTTTAGCAATCTGCTTTGCAAAAGTACTTTTACCACAGGAGGAATATCCATCGATTGCAATGATAAGCTTTGAATTTGTTTTTCTCATGACAGTTCAAAATTCGGAATTTGATAAATGCTATCCAAGAATAATCAATAATATACCTGCTGTGAAATAATTAACAGTAAAAATGTTCCTTAAAATGGACGGTTACTTTAATTAACGTGAGTTCAATATAAGATTTTTCATAAACAGATGATAATCAATAACCCCGTCCTTTAGGGCGGGGCTAAACAATAATAGTAACATCTGAAATTTAAATAATTTTGTAATTTAATACTAATCTGGATTTGATGTCCCTCGTTTTTCTCTTTTAAATTCAATTGCTTTTTTATTCACGTTACTCCCTTTTTTTAATTAGACGCTTTATATATATTATACAAGAAAATTTTAAACTGAAGAGTTAAAAACGAGTGCTATTTTGTTAGTATTTTATACATTAGGATGTAATTCAGGGGCTTGGGATTTTGAATATTATTGTACTTTATATTCAATACAAATAAGCTGGTTTTTGGTGGTGTATAAAAATACCCGGCTTGTTGTGCCAGGTTCTTATATGTTTATTGAGTAAGTAAAGGGGGGTGGCTGTGAAAAGTTACCTTTTTTGATTCTATAAAACTTTTTTGAACAAGAAATAATTCACATGTTTTCCGAAAAAGACACCCAAATGAATAATTTGCAAATCGCAATCACATTTTTTAGTCTAAAAGATATTGTCACAATTAGTCAATCATAGATATGTTGGGTTTGTATTAAGATTATGAAACTATATTGTGTATA
>DAOWNN010000016.1 GCA_030642585.1 Bacteroidota bacterium
GTAACAGCCCCCAGGTGGTTTAAAGTTGGATTTCTTGTTTCACTCTTCCACCTTGCTGTCTGGTTAAGTGTAGGAATGTTGTGGTGGAAAATTCTTGGATGGTGGTAAAATTTCCTGAACTCGATAATAGTAATAAACTTTAAGAACTCCTTTGGAGAAATAACCTGCTTACTGGCAGGCAGGATCCAGTATGACTAAACTCCCAATCATCCCGAACCCCTGGTTTAACTCGGGGTAGGCTTGCCTGCTTGCACGTCAGGTACTCCTTTAGAGCTTATTGAATAAATCATTAGCACCAAGGGTGCGAAATATACTAGCCGGGGGTGTCTTGCCTGCTTGCAGGCAGGAAAACCCCCGGAGTAAGATACGAATTATAAAACAGGTCCGGACCTGGACTTTTAACAATAGACTTCCCCTAATCCGGGCCGTATGAAGGAGGTATAATAGATTGAGGAATAGAGCCAGTTTTAATAAAATGTGGAAAGAATATAATAAGTATGTCAAAAAGCCCTACAAGTGTTTTGGCAATCTTACAGTAAACGTGGTTCCTTTACCATCCTCACTGCTAACATAGATCTGACCCTTGTTTTTATTTACAAATTCTTTACACAGCAGCAATCCAAGTCCGGAGCCCGATTCGCCTTCAGTGCCAGGTGTAGTGATTTCCTTGTTAAGGTCAAATATTTTGTCAATTAATGTATTTGGAATTCCAATACCGGTATCTATAACATTAATGTGGATAAAATTCTGCTCCTCTTCAGCATTTATTCTGATACTACCTCCCTTATGTGTGAATTTTATGGCGTTTGAAATGAGGTTTCTCAAAACTGTCATAATCATATTTTCATCAGCAAAGGCCTGCACATTTTCAGGGATGTTAACTGTGGTGCTGATATTTTTACGGACAGCCAGCTCGCTGTGTAGTGTCACTGCACTGTCAATGATATGACGAACATAGAAAAGTTTGGGCATGTATTTGATCTTCCCCGTTTCTGACCGGGACCACTCAAGAAGGTTGTTCAATAAATCATATGTTTCCTTTCCTATCTTATAAAGATCTCCTGCAATCTCCCGGGTTTCTGCAGAGCTATAATCTTCTTTCCATAACAACTCCGAAAATCCGATAATAGCATTAAAGGGTGTTCTGAGATCGTGACCGATTATGGAAAAGAATTTATCCTTTGAAGCATTGATTTCTTCGAGGTGCTTCTTACTCTCTATTAAGGCTTTTTCATCCTTTTTCTGTTGCGTAATATCTCGTATAATACCATGATATGCGTAAGTCTTTCCAAGCTCATCCTTTACAGGAAGGGAGGTTACAAGTGCGTAAATTATTGTGTCATCATTTTTTCTGAAGCTCAAAGGTACATCTCTGGAAAATCCTTTAAACTCAATGTCTTTAATATCAATTTTCCTTTGTTCAGGGTAATAGTATAATTCCTGAATGTTAAGCTTCATAAGCTCTTCTTTTGACTGGTATCCGAAAAATTCAGGGGCACTGTCACTCATGTCAAGCCATTTTCCATCCCTGGAAGTGAAAAACACGCAATCCTTTGAAGTTTTAAAGAAGCTACGGTATTTTTCCTCACTGTTCCGAAGGGCTTCAAGACTTTGTTTGATCTCTGTAATATCATGAATGATGATAAGATCTGCCGGTTTACCCATAAAATTGAACAAAACAGCACTGATTCCAACAAAAACCTTCTCTCCGTTTTTGTGTTCAAAAATGCTTTCATAATAATCAACAACTTCTTCTCCTTTCATTCGTTGCTGATGCATATCTGCTAATATTTTCCTGGATTCACCGGGCAGATAATCAATGAACTTCTTGCCGATTACTTCATCATTCTCGTAACCTAAAAGCTTCTTTACACGAGAGTTTATTTGCATAATAATGCCATCCTGAACAATAAGGACAAGGTCATTTGACCTTTCAAGCCAACGAAACATATAATCATCTGGTCTATTATTAATTCGTGCTTCTTTGAGTTCTGTCTCCAGTACTTTGATTCTCTCCTCTAATTGTTGAATTGCAGGTTTCATTTGAAGTAAATATACATATATTTATTTATTTAAACATTTAGAACATCATTCAGCAATGATCTTGTACAACGAACCTGTGGATTGTTGAAATGTGTTACAATTAATAATCCGAATATTTATCAGGAAAACAATCAGGATCTGAAATTCAAATCAAAGGTATGAGACCTCAAGGTAGAACCCTGAACCCCTCATTTCGGAATAGAACTCCGAGGAATTAAACCATTCTTCTCGTCCGCCGAAGCGGAACGCGAAGGAGGATTAAAATCTTTCACCGAACTTCGTTCTATTAATTTGGCAGGCAGTATTTTACTTTCAGCTTGCTTACCATCCATTAAATCAAATAATACACTTACAGCTTCCGTGCCTATCAAATCTATTGGTTGCCGGATGGTGGTCAGGGGAGGACAGGTTAAATCGAAATAAGCCTGATCGTCAAATGAAATAATCGAAATGTCTTCTGGTATTTTCAGGCCATTTTCTTTGATGGCTCGCATAGCACCTATAGCTATTTGATTGCCCAATGTAAAAATCGCTGTTAATGAGCTTGCCTGTTTAAGTAGTTTTTTCGTAGTGTTGTAACCATTTTCAATGCTAAAATCTGTTCCGCATATTCTGATATCTTCAGATGAAATACCATTGTCATCAATAGCTTTCTGAAATCCCCGTACCCGCTCCTTGTTTGAAATTGTGTTAACAAGGCCCTGGATACATGCAATCTTGCTATGGTTCTTATTGATCAAATATTGTGTTGCTACATATGCACCCTCAAAGTTATTTGTCGAAACATAGGGTATTGGCAGCTTGGTGAAGTACCGGTCTATCATAACCATGGGAACATGGGTGAACCTCCGGAGGTGTTCACTTGTAAGTCCTACAGGGGCAATAAGTATACCATCTACCTTTCGGCCAAATAAGAACATAAGAGTTTCGTTTTCCAGATCTGAACTATCGTGAGTGTCGCTAAGCAGTATTAATTTACCACGTTTACGTAGTTCAATTTCTATTATTCTGGCCAGATTGGCGAAGAAGAGGTTTGAAATATCAGGAATCACCAAGCCAATTGTGTTGGTTTCTTTCAATCTCAGGTTTCTGGCAATTTGATTAGGTTCATACTGATATTGCTTTGCTGTTTTTTTGACAAGTTTTTCCGTTGACTCACTGATCCTGTATTTTTTTGCATTGCCACTTAACACTCTCGATACGGTAGTAGGAGATAAGTCTAGAAGTTTAGCAAGCTCTTTAATTGTGATAACGGGAGGTTCCATGATGCAAAAATAAGCATATCCGTCTGTTGATATTGTAAATGTAAGCAATAAATTTGGATAGCCTGGAATATTTTCCGTAATTTGCACAATCGATTGTGCAAATAGGAATTTGCAAATAATCTATGTTAGTTATTTATCATAATAATCTTTAAACAGATGAAAAGAAGTTCTCATATACCAGTAATTATTTATGCTTTAGTGATTGTATTCATGTTAGGGTGTACAAATTCTTCTAAAAAGCAAAAAGATAGTTTCATTACACTTTCCAAAGAAGTATTGCAAGATAAAATTAAAGGTGCCTGGGCCCTGCAAACTATTGGGGTAGCCTATGGAGGGCCAACAGAATTTAAGTATTTAGGGAGGATCATACCCGACAGCATTGAAATTGTTTGGGCAGATACTATGATGTTGCATTGGATGACTACTTTCCCAGGGCTTTATGATGACATTTATTTGGATCTCACATTTGTTGATGTGATGGAGAAGGAAGGTTTGGATGCTCCTGCTTTGTCACATGGTAAAGCTGTTGCCAATGCAAAATACTGGCTCTGGCATGCAAATCAACAAGCCAGATACAATATCCTGTATGGCATTCTTCCTCCTGAATCGGGTCACTGGCTCAACAATCCCCATGCCGATGACATTGATTTTCAGATTGAAGCCGATTTTGCAGGTATCATGAGTCCGGCAATGCCTAACACCGCTCTCGAAATATGTGATAGGGTGGGACATGTTATGAATTCCGGAGATGGTTACTATGGAGGTGTATTTGTGGCAGGAATGTATAGCTATGCATTTATTGAAAATGATATTCCCCTTATTGTTGATAAAGCACTCGCCATGATACCCCGGGAAAGCACATTCTACCAGTGTATTGCCGATGTGATACAATGGCATAATAAATACCCGGATGACTGGAAAAAGAACTGGCAACTTATTGAAGATAAGTGGGGACCGGAAATAGGATGCCCATACGGAGCATATAGTGTTTTTAACATTGATGCTAAAATTAATTCTGCTTATGTAGTACTCGGACTCTTATACGGAGAAGGCGATTTAGGAAAAACTATGGAAATAGCTACCAGGGCCGGGCAGGATTCAGATTGTAATCCGGGAACTGCAGGAGGAGTGATAGGAACCATCATTGGTTATGATCAAATTCCTGAATACTGGGGTAAGGGGCTGGAGCTAATTGAAGATATGAATTTTCAAAATATCAGCACTTCCCTGAATGATGTTTATGAAATTAGTTACAGGCATGCCCTGGAAGTTATAGCTGCAAATGGTGGCCAGGTAACAGAATCAGAAGTAAAAATCAAACTGCAAGAGCCTGTAGTTGCCCCTCTTGAACAAAACTACACCGGGTATGAGCTCGGAGATGAAATCAAGATAAACAAGCGATTTACCTCAAAAGATATTCAGGAACTGGAGGTGGAGTTTGAAGGCGTTGGTGCTGTATTGACGGGAAGAGTAAGACATATTGACTTCGATGATACATATGCACTTATTTCAGACGAAGAAACCTTGAATAATTATAAACTGATTGCGGAATTTTATGTTGATGGGGAATTGTCAAAAACAATGGAATTACCCCTTTCTTTTGTTGAGCGTACTTTTCCTATATTTTTTCAATACGAACTGCCGGAAGGAAAACATACATTGAAAATGATAATCATTAATCCTCATGAAAAGGTTTATTTGCAGCTCTGGAACATGGTAATATATAAAAAGAAGAATTAATGAAAAACGGAAAAATAGTAGTTGTTGGCAGCAGTAACACAGATATGGTGGTACAATCCAAACATTTGCCATCCCCCGGCGAAACGGTATTGGGTGGCGAGTTTATCATGAATCCTGGAGGCAAAGGAGCGAATCAGGCGGTTGCAGCTGCAAAACTAAATGGAGATGTTGCATTTATTGCCAGAGTAGGGAATGATGTTTTTGGACAGGAAGCAGTGAAGGGATTTCAGTCTCAAGGAATAGATACAAGCTTTATCGTGGTTGATATGGAGTCTCCTTCCGGGGTAGCATTGATTATGGTAGATGATAAGGGAGAAAATTGCATTTCAGTTGCCTTAGGAGCCAATGCGGCTATGCAAAATGCAGATATTGTAGAAGAAGTAATCTCAAAGGCACTTTTTATGCTGATCCAGTTGGAAATCCCAATTGATGTGGTGGAGCATGCAGTAAAATTGGCTGCACAGGAAGGTGCCAGGGTAGTATTGAATCCTGCCCCTGCACAAGTCTTATCTGATGAGCTGTTGGCTTTGCTTTATATTATTACCCCAAATGAAACAGAAGCTGAACTCCTGACAGGCATAAAAGTTGAAAATGAAGAAACTGCCAAAATAGCTGCACAGGTATTAAAAGGAAAAGGTGTTGATATAGTAGTTATTACTATGGGGGCACAGGGGGCTTATTTACTATCTGACGAGGAAGATCAATTGATACCATCACCTGAGGTGAAAGCTGTGGATACAACAGCAGCAGGAGACACCTTCAATGGTGCTCTGGTTGTCGGACTATCGGAAGGTATGTTACTGGCGAATGCAATAGAATTTGCAAATAAAGCAGCAGCCTGGTCGGTGACCAAAATGGGGGCACAAGCTTCGGCACCATCCAGAAAGGATATTGAATGATTCATCAACCTAAATCATAAATATTATGTTTATACCTGAAAGTTACGGATTGGCAGTTGGTCTTTGTGTTATAACCATGCTTTGCTGGGGATCCTGGGCCAACACCCAAAAGCTGGCAACAAAATCATGGTCATTTCCTCTCTTTTATTGGGACTATTCCTTTGGGATTATTATTCTGACCCTTGTATTTGGGTTTACCCTGGGTAGTTCGGGAGAAGAGGGTCGTGGTTTTATTGAAGACCTTTTACAAGGAGATTTAAGTTCATTTAGTTCGGCTCTCATTGGCGGTATTGTATTTAATATTGCAAACCTCCTGATAGTTGCGGCTATCGATATTGCAGGCATGGCAGTCGCCTTTCCGGTAGGAATTGGTATAGCCCTTGTACTCGGTGTAAGTGTAAATTACATAGCCACACCTGTTGGAGATCCAAAACTTCTATTTGCAGGTGTTGGATTGGTGGCAGTAGCGATCATTCTCGATGCCCTTGCGTATAAGAAATTGTCTGCAAAACAGAAATCAAAACCTGTAAAAGGCATATTACTTTCTGTAGCAGGAGGTATTCTAATGGGATTTTTCTACCGTTTTGTTGCTGCATCTATATCAATGGATTTTACCTCACCTGAACCTGGTCTTTTTACACCCTATAGCGCTGTTTTTGTGTTTTCTATAGGGATTTTTCTCTCAAATTTTCTTTGGAATAGTATTTTTATGTACAAACCTGTAACAGGAGACCCGGTAAAGTATGGAGATTATTTTAATAAGGGAAATTTCAAACTGCATCTAATTGGATTACTGGGAGGGATAATATGGGCCCTGGGTATGTCATTTAGTATGATAGCATCTGAAAAAGCAGGCTTTGCCATTTCTTATGGGCTTGGACAGGGAGCCACTTTAGTGGCAGCTGCCTGGGGAGTATTTATTTGGAAGGAGTTTAAAAATGCTCCAAAGGGAACCAATATTTTAATCTGGTTGATGTTCCTGAGTTTTATTCTGGGACTGGGATTAGTTATTGTTTCAAGGTTTGCTTAACCCGAATTATTAATGCTAGTGCCTTTGTGCCTTGGTAGCAAGAAAAGATAGCCACGGAGTCACTAAGACACCAAGTAACACCAAGAAGAATGAATATTGAATAAGAAAGACCCTGGTTATTCTGCAATATAAATCACTTAAAAAAACAGCCGGCCTTAACAAAAAGACCGGCTGTAAATCTTAAAAATATATGCTTACTATTCTTTATCCTGGATGTCAGTATTGAACCAGGGTGAGTTCCAACCGTTTCCGTATCCCCGTGTTCCTCTCTGCATTTGTCCCCTGTAATTCTGAAACCCACTTCTTTGCATTCCATATCCACCTCTTCCATATCCTGAATTCCCAAACCTGTTCCTCCTGGATTGTACCATTACTTTTTGCTCATCGCTTAATATACTAATGAATTTTAGCTGAAAGTCAGCACCCAGTTTTGCTATCTCATTCTGAAGTTTGCTTGCCTTGTCGATATTTTCATTAATGGCTTTTTTATCCGGATTCAAGGCATTCATTAAGGTTCTCTGATGCACCCTGATTTCCATCAATTGATCCCGTAATGGCTGTACCTCTTTCAAATGGTCTATTCTCATGTCTTCTACCTGCTCTAGCTGCTTATCTGATAAGTTTAAGCCGTAATAAGCTCTCTGATTAGAATACAGGCCTCTTTGCCCATAATAAGCTCTCTGATTAGAATTCAGGCCTCTTTGTCCATAATAAGCTCCCTGGGTATTTAAGTTCATCCCTGCATTTAGACCCCTTTGTCCGTAGCCCCTCTGTGCATTTAAGTTAATTCCTGCCAGTATAAATATGGCAATCATTAAAAATGTGCTTTTGTTAGTTTTTATTGTTTTCATGATTTGTTAATATATGTTTAAAGTTAATACTATTAATACTATATAGACAATCTCTTTTAAGGTTTTATTCCCCAATTTAGCACATTGTTCAGGGGCCGACAGAAATATTTACTTTTTTAGAATCTGTTCCACCGTTTTTGGACTTGACTTTTACTTCAATCCAGCCTTTAGAGCCATCCAGTTTGATCAGGCCCCTAAAAACCACTGTTTCCTTACCCTTTAACCTGAATTCTGTGGTTTTTCCGGTAAGAGGCTTAAACTTGGTACCCTGGTTGGTTGGTTCAAACAAGTTGTATTCTTCAATCAGTTCAATCTGCGAAACATTTTTTGAAGATTCAATGATAACCTGGTCTTTCACGGCACGGCCAAGTTTTATCGAACGGTCGGAATAAGTAGGGTAAACACGGTCATTCTTAACCCTGATCTCAATCCAGAGAAGGTCATGAGTGGCAGGCATAACAGTCACCTCTTCAATTTCAGCTTTTGGAAACTGACTGGCACAATACAAAACAAACTTTGAATTCTTTTCAGCCTCCATCTCCACATAACGGGCTGGAGGTGTTCTGCGCATA
The DNA here is from genome assembly GCA_030642585.1 of Bacteroidota bacterium. GTDB lineage: Bacteria > Bacteroidota > Bacteroidia > Bacteroidales > VadinHA17 > JAYEGO01. Next base: position 8,401 of record DAOWNN010000016.1, read on the forward strand.
TGCTTTTTTGGCGATCCGCCAATCCAGATATCTCCAAGATCAGGATGTTTTACTTTATGAGGAACTATCCAGCCTTCCCCGGTTAGTTCCAGATCAATCCATTTTAAATATTCTACATCAGATACACTGCCATCACCATCTTCATCAGCATCAAAAGTGGGCATTCCCCACAACTCAATAAGATAGGAGTATGCTCCCAGCATATAATATGTGGAAGCAGGGGCCTGACCTGACAAGCCAGAAAGAACCGGTCTGTAATTCTTTAATATCCTGGCACCTGTAGTAACTATATCAAGCTGTACATCCATGTCGTGCTGGTATTCTGGTGCTACGCGCCTACTAACCAATTGTGCGTATTTATTTGTTTTACGCATCTCTTTCAGGCGTTCCTGAACCTGCTCTTCCTGTTCCCGACTTTGTTGAGGAGTAAGATTTTTTCTTATATCAGGAGGAGCCTGATACATGATCAACCTGCCTGTATTATGATAATGAAACCCAACAAAGATATTAGGATGTGCCAGTTGGAATTCAAAAACATTCCTGGTACAAAGTTCAGACATGGGATAGGGATTCCCGGCCTGGAGGTTCCAACCATACGGGAAATTCCTGTTTGGGTCGGGTCCGCCAATATCATCTTCGTTGATAAGGCCATCTCCATCGTTATCAAAGCCTTCTGAACCTATCATGCGAAAACGTTTGCCATCTTCCAGGGGATCAGATATCCTTATAAACCTGCGTTTATCAGTTGATAATTTATAATCTCCTTTAGGGTCCTCCATATACATTGTTGACAATTCCCCATCGCCATCAACATCCTCTGTCTGATCCTCATCATACAATCCGTCACCATCATTATCTTCGGGCCTGTAGGGTTCCCGCGGATTATTTGGAGTGTTAGGAAATTCCACATATGAAGCAATGGCATCCACATTCAAACCCGGTAAGATATAGAAGGTAGTATTATTCACAAGTTCATGAACATAAGAATCGTAATCATAACGTGTAAGTAAATACCATATCAGGTAGAGGGAACTGGTTACACCGTTTACTTCATTACCATGTATGGCCCCGTCTACCCACATGGCAGGTTTAGTATTATGCTTGCCAGCAGACTGTGCTGTTATAGTCATCAGGTATTGCTCCCTGCCCATACGGCTTTTTCCAATGCTTTCAATTGTAGCCAGGTGTGGATATTTTTTTTGAATATCCTTCATCATATCTGTCCATTCAGGGTAAGTGTAATATCGTTTCCAGCTTATACTAAAATCATTTTCCCCATGGTAGCCTCCCGGACTTGTTTGTAGTTTATTCTGTGCACTCAATTTTCCACTATTAAAAAGGAAGATAAATCCAAAAAGGAGAATGCCTGTAATATTTGAGATAGTTTTTAGTGTTTTCATGTTTCAGCCTCCTATTTAATGCTTATGTTTTTAACTTTTGTTCCACCCTTCTGGGATGCAACCACCACCTTTAAGGTAGGGGTTCCTTCCACCGCAATCAGCCATTTTACTGTTCTTGTTGAGCCGGTTTGTTTTTTACCTGGCTGGTCATAACTCACCCTTCTGAATCTTCTGAACCTACGGTTGTATGGTGAAGAAGCGGATGCAGATGATGCCACTTTTTCCGGGCGGGCTTTGTATCCGGGAATAGTTTTTTTTCCTTCCAAAACTCCCACCTTTTGATAGGGAGTACCCTGAAGAAACTCAATTTTATCATTTCCTCCAAGCAGCCAGATTACATCAGGGCGATTACCTGCTAAAGTTGAACCCCTGCCTATATGTGTAGCCAAAGCACCTGTATTCTCAATAATAGCAGTGATCTCCACTACTCTGAATTTTCCAATCGATTTCCCTTTTTCAATTTTCACAGGATCACTATCAGATTGCACAGATGCACTCTGGGCCTTGTTTGTTGTGTACAATACATTTATATCAACATCTTTAATCTCCACTTCTGGCAATAATCTGGCCCTGAATAGTTCAAATTGCCAGTGCTTTTCACAAACATTTATTAATGGTTCGCCAGGGAAAGCATTATTCCTCCTGTATTGTGGCACCCATCCGCCAACTTCACCGTCACCAAGTTCAGGATGCTTAAATGCTACCCAATTAATAAAATATTTTCCATCATAATGATCATCCTGGTATTTCAATAAGGCGCGGTTACGCTGCAGGTACCTGTCTTCACCTTCCAGTTTCGGAAAATCACTTATGTCATTTTCAGGGTTCCATAGCTCGGTAGTAGTTGCATATATTCCAAATTGCATATACATCCAATCAGAGGCCATTCCATAACTGTACCTCCGGTCAGCAGACTCATTATAGCTTACACGCCACCCACGAGGTAGTTCATAACCCCTTTCAATTGCATATTTGTTTTTTGAAGTCTTTTTAAGAGCTTCCTTATAAACATCAAGGGAATCAGGATAGATCCATGCTTTGGGTACAGTTTTATCAATTAATTCAAGATATTTCCTGCCCAGGATCATATCGTAAACAGCCACATCTTTTGCATGCAGTTTTCCATGGGGACTGGTACCCAGGGGGCGGTAGGTAAAACCACCTGAAGTGTGAAAATTCTGAGCCATTAAAACATTGGTATGATTCGTAAAGAATTCTGCTATTGCCCTTGTTTCAGGAGCTGAAGTGGGGTAGGAGCCCGATCCGCCCTGCAAACCATCATCTGTGAACCACACTTCCGGGAAGTTCCTGTTCAAATCAATCCCTGCCTCAGGATCCTCACCACGTTTACCATCCTTATCATTATCGATATCCTCACTCACTACACTCCAGCGCTCTTTGGTAGTATCTTCATTTTTTCCAAGCCTTACCATCAGGCGTGGTTCAGCATCATCAATTATATACCTGCCTTTTGGATCTTTATAGCGGAATTGAGTGATTATTCCATCTCCATTGATATCATCCGGCCCATCCTCATTGATCTTACCATCCTCATCATCATCTTTTTTCATGCTATTATAGCGTTGAGGTATCCCCAGTTCAACGCTGTTGTATACGCCATCAGGATTTATCATCGGACAGATATAGAAAACCTTCTTATCTATTAGTTTAGTAATTTCATCATTTTCCTTATACCCGGTAATCATTTTATCAATTATATACAGGCAGACCTCCGTTCCGGTATATTCATTACCATGTATACTACCTGAAATCCATTGTCCCGGTTTCCCCTGGTGCTTTTTCATTTTGGGAACATTCTGCACGTTTTCTTTTCTCATGTTATTAAGTGTTACATGAGCATCCAGGGTGGTTCCGGTCTTATTATTTGTTATTATAAGAACAGAAATCGGGCGGCCCATAGTGCTTTCACCAATTTTAAGTAATTCTGTAATATCAGGATAAGCTTTTGCCACATCATTTAAATATTTAGTTGTAGCAGTGTATCCATGATACGCATCAAAAGATATTGGCACCTTTTGAGCAAATACATGTGGCAGGGATGTGATTAAGAATGCAAGGAACATCACCCGCAGCACAGGAATCGTTTTTGTTTTAATAAATCTCATAGTTTTGGTTTCCTTTAATTTAATGAGTAAGAAAATATAGAAAAATAAGAATACTGGTTCTGTTTTGTGAATTAGACATTCTCTATACGGACTTTATTCCTGATTATTAAAGAGAAAAGAGGAATAATGGAAACATTTTATAAGTGTTTAGAAAAAGTTGAAAATAGTCTCCATGTTTTTTATAGTTTTACAAAAGCAGTTCACAAAATAATATTTATACAGGAGAAAATCTATGAAATCGTATACTATAAAAGAAATAAATGAGATTTTGAAAGGTGAATTGGTTGGAAATACCAGTCAGCAAATAAGCGGGCCTGAAGAATTGGGAAAAGCAGGTAATAATCACATTAGCTTAGTTGGAAACAGGAAGTATGTGGGTCTGTGGGAAGCTTCTAAAGCCTGTGCCGCTATTGTTGATGAAAAATTGGAAATTGAACCGGGCTTGAACCGTGCATTGATAAAAGTAAAGAATGCAGATCTGGCCATGGCGAAATTGTTGGAAGTATTTGACCCCGGTCCTCCTCAATTTGATCTTGATACCCATCCTACAGCTGTTGTACATGAATCAGCTACTATCGGTAATAATTGTAAAATTGGTGCTGGCTGCTATATAGGTAGAGGTGTTGTTTTGGGTGATGCAGTAGTTTTATTTCCTAATGTTACAATTCTTGATGAAACAAAGATTGGCAATGGCACTGTTGTCTGGCCTGGCACAGTAATTCGTGAACGTTGCGAAACAGGAAGCTATTGCATCTTCCATATCAATGTAAGTATAGGTGCCGATGGCTTTGGATACCGGCCTGCTGAAGATGGAAGAGGCTTGGTTAAGATCCCTCAAATTGGAAATGTTGTAATAGGGAATGGTGTAGAGATAGGAGCTAACTCCTGTGTTGACCGTGGTAAGTTTAGCTCAACAATGATTGGTGATGGCTGTAAAATTGACAACCTGGTACAGATTGCCCATAATTGTGTTCTGGGACGTTCATGTATTATAGCCGGCAACTGTGGACTGGCAGGCTCTGTCACCCTGGGCGATGGTGTTGTTATTGGTGGAGGTGCACTAATTAAAGATCATGTAACAATACATTCGGGAGCTAGAGTGGGTGCGGGCTCTGGTGTGATAAATGATGTTCCGGCAGGCAAAACAGTTTTAGGTGCTCCCGCCTGTGATTCGAGAGATATGCTCAAACAATGGGTAGCCTTACGCAAACTTATTTAATACCAGTCCGTCTCTAATTCATGATCTTTGAGCCATAATCAGTATATATGAAATTTGATCAATACCATATTACCGAGGGCATAAAAACCAGTATTTCCAAACTGGGGTACAAAAAACCTACAGACATTCAATTTAAATCTATTCCTCCAATCTTAAAAGGTGAGGACGTTTTAGCTATCTCGCAAACTGGTACAGGAAAGACTGCAGCATTTGCCATACCTGTTTTGCATATTTTGCAGGAACGCAAAATTTCCGGCCGGCCGGATGGCGTAAAGTGCCTGGTAATGGCACCTACCCATGAGCTTGCTTTGCAAATAGGTTCAGTTTTTAATACCCTGGGTAAACATACCAGGCTTAACTCTTATTGCATTCACGGTGGTGTAGATCAGGAACCACAAATTGAACAGCTGAACAAAGGAGTGGATGTATTAATTGCCACTCCAGGGAGAATGTTTGATTTAGTAAGCCAGGGAGCACTAAATCTAAAACGAGTGGAAATTTTAGTTTTAGATGAAGCAGATCATATGCTTGACCTGGGGTTTGTTAAGGATATTCGCGATTTAATGCGTCATATTCCCAAAAAACGTCAAACTCTTTTCTTTTCTGCAACTATAAATGAGAAGATCAAAAAACTTGCCTACTCCCTGGTTACCAATCCCATTCGCATTCAAATCTCACCTAAAGACCCCGTAGCAAGAAATATTGAACATGCTGTTGCCTTTATTGAAATGGATGACAAACGTTTCTTTTTAGAGGCTTTAATAAAAGATAATTCTGAAAAGAAAATATTAGTATTTGTTAGGACCAAAATACGGGCAGAGCGTGTAAAGAAAGCTCTTGAAAGAGTGGAAATAGCAGCAGATTCCATACACAGCGATAAGTTACAGGAGGAGCGGGCACGAACCATGGACTGTTTTAGAAAAGGAGAATTGAAGGTGTTAATTGCAACAGATGTAAGTGCCAGGGGGATTGACATACAAAATGTAGAATTTGTAGTGAATTATGATTTGCCCGAAACCTTAGAAAACTACGTGCACAGGGTTGGCAGAACGGGGCGTGGCAGCCAAAAGGGACAGGCTGTTTCGTTTTGTAGTTCTCAGGAAAAAGAACTACTTGAAATTATTGAAAAGAACCTTGGAAAAGCAATTCAAAGAATGGACATCTCTAAAAAGGATTATAAGTACACTTTGGAAAACACTGAAGACAAATCTCACGACTGGAAATCGCTGTTAGAGGAAGAAGAAACCCGCCGTAGCAAGGGATCTGGCGGACGGAGAAAGAAGAAAAGGAAACCTAAAAGATAGCTTGCCCAAATATATATATTCAAGATTTGAATATTAAACCCATAAAAATCAGAATAATGAAACTTTTTGCCAAAAACCTGTCAAGTTTGCACACAGTCATTTATCTGTTTGTATTTCTGTCTTTTACCTTGCCTGCTTATACTCAAAACGCCATCACTTCACCTGAAGATTTCTTTGGATTCAGAATGGGGGAGGACCGACTTTTAGCACGTTGGGATAAGATTGTAGAATACTATAACCTGCTTGAGGAAGAAAGCGACAAAATACAAGTAATGAATATGGGACCTTCAGCTGAAGGACATCCTTTCCTGATCGTACTTATCACATCCCCTGAAAATCTGGCCAATCTGGAGAGCCTGCAGACAATTAACAAGAAAATCAGTAATCCCGAGGGAATCTCCAGGGAAATGATAACGCAATATATCAGTGAGGGTAAAGCAGTTATCTTCCAGTCCATGGGCCTCCATTCCTCCGAGGTTGGTAGTACCCAAATGACTTCAGAGCTGGCATATGATCTGCTTACAAAAAATGATACTGAAACAAAGCGAATTCTTGACAATGTCCTCTTTTTCATGATACCCTGCTTGAATCCTGATGGTGAAGTAATGATCACGGATTGGTACAGGGAGACTGTTGGTACACAATACGAAGGAATGCGCATGCCATGGCTCTATCATAAATATTGCGGGCATGATAATAACAGGGATGGTGATTACCTGAACCTGCAGGAGTCTAAATATCTTGCACAGGCCATGTATGTTGATTGGCCTGCTCAGGCATATATAGACCATCATCAGATGGGTTCATA
>DAOWNN010000087.1 GCA_030642585.1 Bacteroidota bacterium
CTGATAGAGGAAAATCAGGTTGAGATTAAGTACAAGAAAGGGGAAGTGCTTTGCAAACATGGTACTTTTGTGTCGCATGTTATTTTTCTTCAAACAGGACTGATAAAGGTATACCTTGAAGGGGAGCATGATTCATTGATCTTAAAGATTATTCCTGCAGGGAACCTCGTTAATCTTTCTTCTGTTTTAAAAGGGAATAATATTTTTCATTATTCTGCTGCGGCCTATGAAGAGACTATTGCCATCCTGATTGATATCAAAGTTTTTCGACACCTGCTGAATACCAATGCTCCATTTGCAGCTTCCATTATTGATATACTTTGTGAAAATTCCATTCAAACATTCGGAAGGTTTTTTAGTTTAACTCACAAACAATTGTATGGCAGGCTTGCAGATATTCTTCTTTGTCTTGCCGAAAGGATCTTTAAAGCCATGAATTTTGAACTTAATATTACCAGGAAAGAGCTGGCTGAACTTTCAGGCATGTCCACTGAAAGTGTTATTCGAATGCTGAAGAGATTTAAAGATGATGGGATTATTGCTATAGATGAAAAAAAAATCAGTATCATAGATTATGATAAGCTATATCAGATCAGTCAGTTTGGTTGATGTTGTCCTTTCATGATTATACATTTGACCTATTGCCAACAGCATCCCTTTGGTAGACCTTTTGACATTGTGTCACTCACTTCTCATTTCTTCCTCATTGCCAATTATTAATTACAGCTTATTCAGTAATTATTGTTAATTCAGCATTATTTATTTCTATGGTTTTCATTTAATATAATTCATCTTTTCCGTTGTAATTTAGGAGTTTTCATAAAGAATTCATAACTTAATATCTGATAATGTTTTAATTGTACAATACTAAATAAAGTTTTTGGTGTATTATTTTTCTTCTAATTATTCCAGGTTGTTAATAGTAGGTTTGCTTATAATGAGTTCTAACCTTCTATCACAGGAATATATTACTCATTATCAACAACAAATTAAAGGAGATCATTGGAAAATAGTTTATGATATTGTTCAGGTTGCGGAAGGCAATATTATTCTGGCAGGATCTTTTGAAAAGGAGATTAGCATAGAAGAAGTATCTTATTATTCAAAATATAAACGAAGTCTTTTTGTTGCTTCTTTTGATTCAATTGGTCAGCTTCATTGGATAAAGATCCTTGACTCTCCCGGCTTGCCTTCATTTACAGGTGTTAGAATCTCAAGTGCACAGAAAGTATTTTTGCTTGGCAGTTTTAAAGACAGCCTGTTACTGGATGAGTACCACCTGGCTTGCCCGGGAAGTAACAATGTTTTTTACCTTCAACTTAACCCGGAAGGAGAAATGGAATCTTTTAAAACTCTATTGCCTGAATTTTCAGGCAGGGTTCTTCATTTCAGACTGGATTCCATGAATAATCTTACATTGGGCGGTGAATTCAAGAGAAACTTAAACCTGGCAAATGCAAAACTTACTTCAAAAGGGAAAGAGGATATTTTTATTCTTGCTTTTGATCAAGAGGATAAATGTATCACTGCCATTTCATTTGGGAGTGAGGGCTCAGACAGGCTTAAAGGCATGTTAAAACCTGGTGAGCATGAACTGGTCTACGGAACATTTGAAAAGGACTTATACATTGGTGATACTATTCTAAATTCAAAAGGCAAGTCAGATATTTTTCTTTCCAGGTTTTCCTCTTCATGGCAAATGATCTCCTCTATTTCTATGGGTGGTTCAGGGTTTGATGAAATTTCAGTAGCATACCCCTGGTTGAATAATGAATTATTGTTTGCCGGGAGTTTTGAGAAAACATTCCAGGTAGAAGATATGCTTCTTGATTCACATGGAGGGAAAGACATTTTTCTATGTCAGTTCACTGATTCATTAGGATTGATAAATTCCTGGTCCTGGGGCGGAATGTCTGATGATTTTCCTCTCAACATGACCATGGAAGAGACAGGACAATTCTTTATGACCGGAATATTCAAAAAGAAAATTTGCTTTGGACAGGACACTCTTATTTCTTCAAGTAGATTTAGCAATGGGTTTATTGTTTGTTTTTCTGATACTTTGGGAGTCAGCTGGGCCAAACTGATTTCTGGTGATTCAGAAGTAAGCCCCTGGCAAATTTTATCAGATGGAAAAGACTATTTATTCTCTTGCGGTATTTTCCACGGGAATATGGTTGGTACTAATATAAACTGGAAATCCAGGAGAGCTGCAGATATTTTCCTTTTTTCATATCTGAATCCCTGTTCATCCTTTAAACTTGATCTTCCTTCTATCTGGTATCTATGTCCTGGTGAAGAGGATACTCTTAAAGTTGCAGGAGGATATTCTTCTTACTTGTGGAATGATAGTCTTTGTTCCGGTCCAGACCTGGTTGTGACGGAGCCCGGTTTGTATTGGCTTCAGGTAAGTGATGATTATGGTTGTATTGCCATTGACAGTATTAAGCTTGTAATAGATTCTTTAACCGTATTGTATGAGGTGACAGATGAATGTATGCCTGAAGGAAAGAATGGCAGTATTGAATTGTTTGTTTCAGGAGGGCTCAAACCATTTGGTATTTTGTGGGAAAATGGTTCAACAGGAGTTTTTATTGGGGGTCTTTCTGAAGGAACCTATAATGTAGTAGTAACAGATTCAGTCGGTTGTACATTTATAAGACAGATAGATGTCGACAAAACCTATGCAAGTGGCATACTGGATATTCAGATTTCCCCGAACCCTATAAGCGATTTGAGTCAAATTGTTTACTCACTGCCTCTCAATGCATGGATGGAAATTGCTCTTTATGATCTGGCAGGCAGGAAGTTGCAGATTCTTTATAGTGGGATGAACAGGAAAGGGAAATATGAGTTGGGGTGGGAGTCAGGGCAGATTGATAATGGGATTTATTATATTAGGATTCAAACAAATGAAGGTAGTGTTTCCCGTAGGATAGTTATTGCTCATGATTAATAGTATCAAATATCTGAATCGGACTGTAGTAATTACCGGATTGGTAATTTTTTGCTTTTTGCTTTTGTCTTTTCAGTCTTTTAGTCAGGAATCTTTTCCCGGATTGGATAAAACTTCAGTTCCCTCTCCGGATGCAGGATCTATCATAAAATCTGCAAATATTCCAATAAGCTATTATACTGGTATCCCTTCTGTAACTGTCCCTTTGTGGGAAATGACAGGAAGAAAATTGAAGATTGGCATATCATTACAATATCATGCCTCTGGTATTAAAGTTGAAGATATTTCAGGCTGGGTTGGACTTGGTTGGTCTTTGAATTGCGGGGGAATGGTTTCGCGAACAGTAAGAGGAATTGCTGATGACCTGAATACAGGTTATTTATCTACCGGGGGGAATTCATTGCCTGGTATTAGCAATGATCCCACAGAACTTGGAGCCTGGGTTCTCCCGGGGGAAACAACGGATGAGCAATTACAGTATTTGCGTAACATAGGGGAGAACAAAAGAGATGCAGAACCCGACATATTTAGTTTTAATTTCAATGGAAGAAGTGGGAAGTTTTTCTTTGATCCTGAAGGAGACATTATTTTACAATCACTTGAAAATTTAAAAGTAGAGTATAAGCTGGATCCCAGAGGACAGATTAATAGCTGGGAAATTACTGATGAGCAAGGTAATGTGTATTTGTTTGGAACAGAGGCAGGTATAGAGCGGACAAAAAAGATATACCCGGTTTCTAATAATGGAGATTATATCTCTTCCTGGTATCTTTTATCAGTACATACTGCCTATGATGAAGATGTTTACAATTTCGAATATTCAGATTATTCGCGAAATGTAAAGTATTCTGTTCCTCAAAAAAAAATCTCAGGTAACGACCCTAAATGGGATGAATTATTTAATTATACAGAACAACATATTGATGGGAAATACCTTAACAGGATCATTTCTCCGCGGGAGACAATAGAGCTTATTAAAGAGGATTTATATCCATATATTGGTGGAAGTATTACCTGTCTCAGGGAGATAAAAGTTTATAATAATTATGATGGAGCCCTGGAAAAGACATTTAGACTGGATTATAGCTTTTTCCCTTCCGTAGGCTGTGGTTCAATTGAAGATTTCCTGCCTCCATGCTTTCGTCTTCGCCTGGATATGATCCATGATCTACCTGCAGTTTCGGAAACTTCCAGACCTCCAACAATGTTCTTTTATAATAATACGCCTTTGCCTCCAAGGGGGGCATTTTCACGCGATCACTGGGGCTATTATAACGGTGCCGATAATGACCATCTTGTTCCTTCTGTGATTGTGAGGAATTCCAATAACCTCCTGGGAATAGAACCATATATTGATCAGTATGGAGCTGTGAGTTTCGAAGAGCTTTCAATGATCAAGCTTAATGTTCCGTATTTAGAGGAAAAAACATTGGAATATACTGGTGCCTGTAGAGAACCTGATCCGGAAAAAATGAAAGCAGGGATACTTGAACGGATAGTTTATCCAACAGGAGGGAGTACCCTTTTTGAGTATGAAAGTCATGATTTTGGATTTGCTACCCGGCCTGCACAAGCCCGGCAAATTTTAGTTGAATCTGATTTGGGGACGGTAAGAAAATCAATCAATATCAAGGTGGCCCAGGAGATACATATAGTTCCACTGTTCTGTATCGATGAAGGGAGTTATAAAGACCTGCATGACCAGGAACCCAGTGATCTTTCCATGGTGTATATTATAACTCCACCAGTGCCAGGTTCGGAGGGGGATACTTTATTTATTTATGATTTCAAAACTCATCGGGAAAGTACAGGCGGTTATGAGGCATTTTATAAGCAATGGCTGCCTGCCGGGGAATATGAACTGTGTGCATATGCTGCTCATACCGATGATTTTATCAGGATGATTGTTGATGTTAAAGGAGGTTCTCTTGATGATACCTGGCATAAAATATTTTCAAAAGAATATGAAAAGATTTCCTATGAGGCAGGAGAAAGGTATTTCCAGGATGATATAAGTGTGTATGAATCCATAATTTTCACTCTGGGTGAAATGGATTATCCCCTTGTACATTTAAATTTCTCCTTTCGATCCATGATGCATCCAAACCGTATATCAGGTACTGGTTTAGAGAACCCACTTACCATTGTTAAAATAAGCAAAACAGGAAATCCTGAATTGGAGGTTTTTAACAGATCATATTTTGGTGATGATTTGATTCAATGGAACGATAATAATAAAGAATATGAATATGTGGGAGAGGAGGTACTTGAACTTTCACCCGGGCAGTATAAAATGGAATTTATACCCAGGATTGACTCTGAATTTGGACTTATCATGATGGATATCCGGAAACTTAAGGAAGTATATCCCTATGCTTTGGCAGGTGGATTGAGGATTGCTCAAATACTTGAATTAGATAATGTATCAGATACCCTTGATGTTACAAAATTCGATTATATAATTCAGGATGATGATCAGCAAAGATCAAGTGGTATTTTAATGAATTGGCCTGTATACTACGATGTTCCTGAAGATTTATATTATCTGGGAAGTAATTTTAATCCTATTTCCAATATTGGACTAAACCTCTATTCTTTTGGGAAAGCAGATAATGGAAATACATCGGGTTCTCATATTGGATACAGCCAGGTGTCTGTATCAAAACCAGGTGCCGGGAAAACTATTATGAAGTATACATCCAGCCTTGATTATCCTGATATATCATCAGGTAAGTTTCCATATCCACCTGCAGTTTCCTTTGATTGGGAAAGGGGCTTATTAAAAGAGAAGTTGTATTATAGTGAGCATGGACTACTTCAGAAGAAAGAAATATTTGATTATAACTTACGTGAAAAAATACCATATCATCCCATTGAAAAGAGTTTGTTAGATAAATCACAGAACCAGTATTATGTTCCAGGCCTCAGGGTTGTACAAAAAACTCCTGGCCCAAATAATTCCTTTTTCTTTGAGAAGTATTACCTGCCTGCAGGATGGAATGTAATGCTGCGAAAGGAGGAACTGAAATATGATCTAAATGGGAAAAACCCATTGATCACAATTCAAGAATATAGCTATGATTCTATTCACCTTCAGCTTAAAAAAAGCGAAACATGGGATAGTGATGGGAATAGTTTTGAAATCAAATACATTTATCCTCAGGATATAGCAGATAACCAGGAGCCAGAACTGGAAGAACTGGTACAAAAACATATAATAGCTACTCCAATAATCACAGAAACATTCAGGGATAGTATTCGGGTTAAAGGATCCAGGACAAATTTTGGATTTTTCAACGGGGATCAGATTTTTCCTGAAAATATAGAACTGCTGGAGGGAGACAATTATAAGATTAAGCTGTTTTTTGATGAGTATGACTCAAAAGGAAATATTATACAGTATCATAGGGAGGGAGATATTTCTCATTCAATCAATTGGGATCAACTGCAAATACATCCAATTGCAAAAGTTGAAAATTCTGAATATCATATTGACATTGCTGCTTATCCACCCGGTTCATTTATTACAAGTTATACCTACCACCCATTTTGGGGAATTATCTCTGAGACAGACCCGGATGGAACTAGTATTCATTACAATTACAATAATTTTGGTGATTTGGAGGCCGTATATGATGATGATTGGAACCTTTTAAAAAAGCATGATTACTTTTATAAGAACTATTCCGGCGACACAACACGTATCGGTCCTGAAATTGAATTTTTGCTTCCGTCTGCCTCACCGGAAAGTATAGATTCCTGGAATGATACGGTGGCTAAAACTTGCAGTATAGATTTAAGTGTCTCCGGAGGAAGTTTGGGCACAGAAGCTGACTGGGTTTGGTATACCGGTTATTGTGGGGGAGTGAAGATGGGGACTGGCTCTTCTATTGAGATTACTCCTCTAAATTCAGGAAAATATTTTGTCAGGGCAGAGGGAAAGGCAAATAAAACCAGTTGTGCTGAAACATATATTCACGTTGTAATGCCTGAATTTTATCCCGATCCAGCAGGGATGATTTTTGATAGTGAAGGAAATCCGGAACAAACGAGATTTCTGTTTCATCACTATTCAGGTTGTGATCCGGTTGAAGCAGAATCAGATGTTTCATGGCTGAGTTTCATTAAGACTTCTGAAGATGTGTTTGATCTATTTTGTGAAGAGAATACTTCAGCATATGAAAGAACCGGAATTTTAAGTTTGTTTGGAAATGGAATAACTGCACAAGTCCCGGTCTTGCAGGCAGCGAGATTGGATTTATTGATTACACTTACTGCTTCTACGTCCTTTATTCAGGAAGGGGATCCTATTAGTTTTACCACGACAGTTGAAAATGGATCACCTCCTTATAGTTATATCTGGGAAATGAAGAGCCGTTCAGATGATTCATGGACTATAGTAAAACTAAATCCCAACTCCAATACGAATACGGATTTGTATAATTGTATTGCAGGAACTGAAGATTTCTATATCAAATGTACAGTCTCTAGCGGGAATGATTCTGCAAATAAAACTCTTTTTGTTGCTGTGGTCAATTAAAGATTTTCCCTCAATAAACCTGTTTATGTTTCAGGCTATGATATGTCCTGATCAAGCTTTTTTATAAGCTTAATTGCAATAGAGTGCAAGAGCTTAATATCCTTCTCTCCTAAAATGGAAAGTCTTTCCAATATTCTATTATACTTCGAACTAGCTGGATCCATTCCTGTTGATTGAAGAATATTTTCTATCCTTGTTTTTAATATTGAATAGGAGGGGGTACGGGTACTAGAACTGTGAATTGTTAGCGATTTATCAAGTTGTGATAAATGATATGCAAATAGCATAACTGCCTGGGAAAGATTAAGAGAAGGATAAGGTGCGGCCATAGGAATATATGACACAAGGTCACAACTTCCCAGTTCTGAATTTGTCAGACCCGATTCTTCCCTGCCAAAGACAATACCAAGATTCTGAATGGCAGGTCCCTTATGCTGAATTATCTCCTTTAATTTTGAGGCAGGATAATAATCATGTTTTACACTTCTTTTTTTCGCACTGGTACCAATAATGAAGTCAAGGTCATGGCTTGCTTCTTTCAGGCTTTTGAAAAGTTTTGCTTCTTCCAGGATATCCACCGAGCCGTGTGCCAGCCAGTTAGCTTTTTCATTGGGAAAACACACAGGATTTACCAGGCGAAGAGAATTGAAGCCCATA
>DAOWNN010000138.1 GCA_030642585.1 Bacteroidota bacterium
CATCGGCACACAGGGCATATATCAGATCGGGGTTGGCCGGGGTAACTGCAAGTTCAATTCTACTTATATCTGTATTAACAATAGCCCCAAAGCCTAGGTTAAACGATTGACCTCCATTAGTGGATTTAAGAATGGTTGCGTAACCAGCGTATTTATTATAATTGGCAGCATAAATAACATCAGGATCAGAGGGTTTGAATTCAAGATCTTTAAATCGTCCACCATCCTGAACTTTGGATTTTTGAGTACCATCATTGCTCAAGAGATATATCCCTTCATTAGTACCAGCAATTAGAGTATCCGGTTTATCGGGTCTGATCAAAAGACGATAAACATAAACAAGCTCATCCTGACTGAAGCTCAATGCAGTAGGTGTCCAGCTAAGGCCACCATCTGAAGTTCTCAATACTCCTGCAGAATACAATTCACCGGCATCGCGGTCACCGGTGGCAATATATATAATATCAGGATTTTCAGGATGAACTGCAATATCTGATATTCCAATGGAAGGCAAATTATCTGTCAGCGTTTCCCAGCTGCTTCCACCGTTAATTGTTTTCCACAGTCCCCCGGTAGGGGAACCTATCCAGAAAATATCGGGATCGTCAGGATGAAAGGCAATACAATCAATTCTACCCGAGCCCACAGTGAAACTTGTGCCAATACTTACGGGTGGAGACTTAGGTCCAAGTTGGATCCAGTTTCCTTCACTTGTCTTTTTTGCTGAATTTAAAAATTCAGTCCACAACAAGTTGTTTCTATTTACATTATCAGCTACCCTGGGTTCCATCATCCATTCCCATCTCTTAAATTGCTTATAGCCACTACCTTTTTCTATATCCCTTGAGTCCCAGTAAGCATTGAATGATTTTTGAATGCTTTTGAATTGTTCTACAGTCTTTACATCATCTAAATCCAGATCCTGTTCAGATAAGTTTTTTAACCAGGCTTGAGCAAAGCTATCCAGGGGCGCTGTCAAAAAGATCAGTACCGACATTATCCTTATTAATAATAAGAAAGAATTGAACTTACCCATATACCCAATAATAAAAGTTTTGCCGAAACCCATCCCCGGCAAAACAAATATAGACTATTTTATTCTGAACACCACAATCATTGATCATACAAAGATCAGACCAAAAAGAGAATAAGGAAATATGGAATATTGGAACGATGGAATTGAGAGATGAGAAGTGAGACAAGACAAAGATGAAGTCAAAAGCATGCCCTGAACTTGTTGAAGGGTCAGAGGTCAAAGGTATAATGTCAAATGTGGCTTTTTATGAGTTTACTTGAATGCCTGGCTTAAAGATAAAGGATGAGGTAAATATTGTTCTAAAAACTGTACCTTTGCCTTTCTTGTTGAAATTCACCCTTTGAATTATTGTAAACAATAAGATTCATTTTAGCAGGATTGTAAAGATTTAGAGTTGTTAATTGTAAGAAACTAAATAGAAGATGGGAATAATAAGTGGTATTACAAGAAAGATTTTTGGAAACAAATCAGACAGGGATATTAAGGAAGTATCTTCAAGAGTGGAGCAAATCAAGGAGGAATACAATAAGCTTGCAGCCTTTTCAAATGACGAATTGAGACAAAGTTCCTCAGACTTAAGAAAGTATATTTTAGAACAGATTCAGGAGGATAATGAGAAGCTTGCTAAATTTAAGGAACAAGGGGAGTCAGATGAGGTTGATGTAAGGGAGAAGGAAAAAATTTATCTTGATATTGATAAGCTGGAAAAAGCTATTACAGAGAAGCTGGATGCTACTTTGGATGAAGTATTGCCGAAAGCATTTGCAATAATTAAAGATACGGCCCGGAGGTTTAAGGAAAATGAAAACATTGAAGTGCTTGCAAATGATTTTGATAGAGATTTAGCAGCCCGTCATGATCATGTTGAGATAAAAGGAGATAAGGCCATTTTTAATAATTCCTGGATTGCCGGAGGAAATATTACAAAATGGGATATGCTGCATTATGATGTTCAGCTTATTGGAGGAATTGTTTTGCATGAAGGCCGAATAGCGGAGATGGGGACAGGAGAGGGAAAGACACTGGTTGCGACTCTTCCGGTTTTTCTAAATGCCATGGGAGGAAGAGGAGTACATCTTGTAACCGTAAACGATTATCTTGCTAAACGAGATGCGGAATGGATGGGTCCAATCTATGAGTTTCATGGGCTTACTGTAGATTGTATCGATAAACATCAACCAAATTCTGAAGGAAGGAGAAATGCCTATAATGCTGATATTACCTTTGGTACCAATAATGAATTCGGATTTGACTACCTGAGAGATAATATGGCTATCAACCCCAATGATCTTGTTCAGCGAAAGCACAATTATTCCATTGTTGATGAGGTTGATTCTGTTCTGGTTGATGATGCAAGAACTCCCCTGATTATATCAGGGCCTACCGCACAGGCAGATAATCAATATTTTGATGATTTAAAACCTAAGGTTCTTACTTTATTCAATGCTCAACGAAAATTAGTTACTCAAATCCTCTCCGAGGCGAAAAAGGAGATTGCTGCCGGGAATAGTCAAAAAGGTGGCTTATTGCTTCTTCGTGCCCACAAAGGACTTCCGAAAAATAGTGCCATAATTAAGTATCTGAGTGAGGAGGGTATGAAGATACTTATGCATAAAACCGAGAATTTCTATATGCAGAATAACAGCAAGGAAATGTATAAGGTGACTGATGAGCTTTATTTTATTATTGAGGAGCAGCAAAACACAATAGAGCTAACAGACAAGGGATTGGATATGGTTACCACTTCTGCCGAAGATGCAAGTTTCTATATCCTTCCTGATGTTGGAGGGCAGGTTGCAGAGCTCGAACGTACAGATATGGATGATAGTAAAAAACTTATTGAAAAAGATAAAATCTTGCAGGATTATGCTGTGAAATCGGAAAGAGTTCATACTATGAACCAACTTTTTAAAGCTTATACCCTTTTCGAGAAGGATGTTGAATATGTGCTGATTGACAATAAAGTTAAAATTGTTGATGAACAAACCGGGCGAATAATGGAGGGCAGGAGATATTCAGATGGATTGCACCAGGCAATTGAAGCGAAGGAAAATGTTAAGGTAGAAGCAGCAACCCAGACCTTTGCAACAATAACTCTTCAGAATTATTTCAGAATGTACCATAAACTTTCAGGAATGACAGGGACTGCTGAGACGGAAGCAGGAGAATTGTGGGATATATATAAACTTGATGTAGTGGTAATTCCCACAAATGTCCCTGTTATTAGAGACGACAGGGAGGATCTGGTATATAAGACAAAGCGTGAAAAGTATACAGCTGTAATTGACGAAATTGTGAGTTTAAGTAAGGCAGGCAGGCCTTCCCTGGTTGGTACTACCTCGGTAGAAGTTTCGGAATTACTTAGCAGGATGCTCAAGATGAAAGGCATAAATCACAATGTTTTAAATGCTAAGTTGCATCAGAGAGAAGCGGATATTGTGGTCGAAGCCGGAAGAAGTGGACAGGTAACAATTGCCACTAATATGGCCGGTAGGGGAACCGATATAAAGTTGTCACAGGAGGTTATAGGAGTTGGAGGGCTGGCAATTATTGGAACTGAAAGGCATGAATCCCGCAGGGTTGACAGGCAGTTAAGAGGAAGGGCCGGACGCCAGGGAGATCCCGGATCTTCTCAGTTTTTTGTGTCCCTCGAAGATGACCTTATGCGTTTGTTTGGAACTGAAAGAATTGCTGGTTTAATGGATAAAATGGGATTGAAAGATGGAGAAGTTATCCAGCATGCAATGATCACCAAGTCAATTGAAAGAGCCCAGAAGAAAGTGGAAGAGAATAATTTTGGTATTCGGAAAAGACTCCTGGAATATGATGATGTGATGAATTCTCAACGGGAAGTGATCTATAAGATGAGAAAGCATGCTTTATATGGAGAAAGACTGAGTGTTGATATAGCCAATATGATATTTGATGTTTCTGAGAATCTTACAGAAATATATCATTCCGAAGGGGATTTTGAAGGATTTGAATTTGAATTGCTGCGTACTTTTTCAATCGAACCTCCAATTGATGAAAAGGAGTTCATAGGATCTAACACTACAACAATTTCTGATAAGATAAATGAATTAGTACTTCAAACCTACCAGAGAAAGGAAGAATCTATAGCAAAACAAGCTTACCCTGTTATCAAAGATGTTTATCAGCGTCAGTCACATGTTTATGAAAATATTGTGGTACCTGTTACAGATGGAGTAAGAATTTTTCAGGTAATTACCAATCTTGAGAAATCAGCAAAATCGGAAGGAAAAGAACTTGTTAAATCATACGAGAAAACTGTTCTTCTGGCAACTATTGATGAGGCATGGAAAGAGCATCTACGTGAACTTGATGACCTGAAGCAGGCGGTTCAGTCAGCCAGCTATGAGCAAAAAGACCCTCTTCTGATATATAAGTTTGAGTCCTTTGAGTTGTTTACCGGATCTATTAGTAAAATTAATAAAGAAGTAATTGCAACTTTAATGAAGGGACAAATTCCGGTTGCTGATTCTTCGCAAGTGAAAGAGTCGAGGGGAAGAAGGAGCCTTGACACAAGTGGCTTGAGAACCTCTAAGACTGAAGCCCCTTCTTATAGAGAATCTGGTTCAAGCACGGGAGGTAATGAAGAACCACAAAAGACTCAGCCTATTCGAATGGAGAAGAAAATTGGTAGAAATGATCCCTGCCCATGTGGTAGTGGCAAAAAGTATAAACAATGCCATGGACGACCAGGAGGCAGTTCAGGAGAACAAGTTCCTGTAAGCCGGTAAGAGTTTATACATTTATACATTCTCAAATTTGGGCGTAAGATCCGAGCGATTGATCAATTCGAGATAATGCCATATTTGCTGTATAAAGTATTCAAGAGTAGGTTCCTGGTCCATACGAATTGATAAATCATTGTAACTGTCTCCTTTTACAAACCGACCTACTTTAAATCTTGCCATTGATATAGAAACAATATAATTTATTACTTTCTCATTGTTGAGATCAAGATTGATTAAAATATCAAATTTTTTGTTGGCAAATTTAAGAGCTTCAGTATTCTTTGGTTTATAATACCAGTTCACTTCTTTTGTAGTGAAAAATTGAATGTTTTTTCTAATTAAAAAATTATTCGGAATATCCCGGGAATGTACATAGCCAAGTATTGAGACCTTGATATTTCTTTCTTTCAGGGACTTATAAAAATCATATACCCCGTCAAAATTTTTTGGATTGGTACCATCAAAAACAATACCAATTGTTCTGGCTGTTGATAGGTTATATACTTTCTTATTACGCTTCCTTGATTTCAGCAGTCTTCTAATAACCAGACTTGTGACACTTGAGCGAATTTTAGAAAATAATTCCATTCTGCAAGTTTAAGAAAAAAGGCTCATTATTTGTTACTTCAGTCTTACAAAAGTATAGACAGGAAGGATTTTTTATCAACAATATTTATACAATCAATCATCCTATCATATCAAGCAGTTCCTGTTCTGAAATAATGTTGATGTTTAGTTCTTGTGCTTTTTGTAGTTTGCCTGGGCCGGTATTTTTACCAGAAACCAGGAAATTTGTTTTTGAAGATATTCCGCTCAGATTCTTACCCCCGCTATCTTCTATTAATTCCTTTACTTCATCTCTGGAGAATCTTGTAAATGTACCTGAAATTACGAAGCTTAGTCCATTCAGATTTCCGGAATTAATTTCTGTCTTTTTTTCAGATTTCATTTGAATACCATGATGTTCAAGCCTTGATATCAGTTTAAGATTTGGTGGGTCTCTAAAATATTGAACCACACTTTCAGCAATTATATCGCCAATTTCCTCTACCTGAATAAGATCTTCAACCTCGGCTGTTTTCAAGGCATCAATGGAAAGATACTCACGGGCAAGAATTTTTGCTATGGTTTCTCCAACATGCCTGATACCCAAGGCGAAAAGAACTCTTTGGAAAGGAACATCCCTGCTTTTGTTCAGACTATTCAGAATATTATTTGCAGATTTTTCACCCAGCCTTTCCAATATTGCCAGCTGGTTAATAGTTAAGTCATAAAGGTCGGCAGGATCATTTATTAAGCCCTCACTAAATAAAAGATCGATGG
>DAOWNN010000256.1 GCA_030642585.1 Bacteroidota bacterium
TATGGTGTTTTTTAGCCAACGACCAACAATCTGAATCTCATAGCCCTCCCTTGAGAGTGTCCCTGCTGTTCTGAGAACCCTCTGGTCATTTACTACATCATTATTGACTGAAATAATTATTCTTTTCAAAAGATCGAAACAAATATATTTAAACAAGATTTTAAACAAGGAGAAATAAAAGCTCCAAATTGTTTACTAATTTAGGAAAAAGGCATTAAAAAACACAGTAGTGTCCGGTTAAGAAACATATAGGTGGGCTAAAGCCCTTATGTAGCGTGACTTTACTAACCCCAGGCTTAAGCCTGGGGTTAGACAATAAGACTAAAATTGGGCTTCAGCCCCTTACTTAAGCATCTGATTATAAGATACATTAAGACTGAAAATCAAAAATTCCTAATAAAGCTATTTTTACCGGACAAAAGTGTAAAAAATATTCTAAAACCGAATCAGCGAATTTTTATTCCTGCCATAAATTTTGACTTTAACTACCCTATTTTGCACTCTTCACAATAATAAAACTAAAGTTTCCGGATCTTGAGGGAGTCAATAGAAGTTTAAATATTCATCAGAGTTTCATAGCCTTTGCTGAGCAGCTCCTGTACTTTTTCCTCATTTTCAGCCTCCGCATAAGTGCGAAGCAAGGGTTCGGTCCCGGAAGGCCTGATCATAAACCACTCCGAATCGTTAAAAAAATACTTCCAGCCATCCAGTGTCTCAACTTTTTCCACCTTAAACTCTCCAAAATGAGTAAATCCACCTTCTTTGCATTTTCGGATAACCCGGGTTTTCAGTTCCCTGTCAATTTTCAGGTCCTGGCGGGCATAGGCAAAACTTCCTGTAATCTTATATATCTCTTCTATAAGTTCACGTATTGATTTTCCCGATTCGGCCATAAACTGCCATATAGTAAGGCCCATCCATATCCCATCTCTTTCAGGGATATTGCCTCCGATTGAAATCCCACCAGACTCTTCCCCTCCCACAAGGACATCCTCCTTCAGCATGATCTCAGCAATTTGCTTAAACCCAATTTTTACTCTTTGTACATCCAGTCCGTAATGCTCAGCCAGTTTTTCAATTTTTACAGTGGAGGAAAATCCTGTAACAATTTTTCCCTTGAGTTTCTTAAATCCTGCCAGGTAATGAATAAGCAAGAGCATAATATGGTGCGAATCAATATAGTTTCCTTCAGCATCAAACATTGCAATGCGATCTGCATCTCCATCTACAGCAAGACCGGCATCTACCTTCCAACTTTTCCTGATCTTTTCTGAAAAATCTATAAGATTATGCAGAAGTGGCTCGGGCGGAATACCATTAAAATAGGGATCTACATAACAATTATGACATTTCACTTTTGGTAAGATCTTTTTTAGAGATCTTTGGCCGGAACCAAACATAGCGTCGAAAGCAAGCTTCAAATCTGCATTTTTAATTATAGAAAGATCAAAGCTTTGACGAATATGCTTTGCATATATATCCTCGAGATCAACAAATTCAATAATCCCGCGTTCAAGTTGTTCTTCCCAATTAATACTATCCAGGCTTATTTCATTGTCATCCGAAATAAGATCTTCAATGTTTTTAAGATCAACATCAAAAAGGGGACCACCATAAGAGCCCTTTACTTTTAGCCCGTTATAATCAGCTGGATTATGACTGGCTGTAATGACGATTCCTAACGAAGCTCCGAGCAATACTACACCATTTGATACCATCGGAGTACTGACAAAATCAGGTGCCAGTTTCACTTTAATTCCTTTCAGGGCTAACACTTTCGCTACTGTTTTTGCAAACAATTCCCCGCCAAACCGGCAATCATGTCCCACAACTACTACAGGTTCCTGGAATCGCCTCAGAAGCCAGGTTGAAATTGCCAGAGAAACCTTTGCCACATTTTCAACCGTAAAATCCTGGGCAAT
This sequence comes from Bacteroidota bacterium, assembly GCA_030642585.1. Classification (GTDB taxonomy): domain Bacteria; phylum Bacteroidota; class Bacteroidia; order Bacteroidales; family VadinHA17; genus JAYEGO01. Next base: position 1,923 of record DAOWNN010000256.1, read on the forward strand.
AACTGCCCGCCACCCATCTGTTCCAAACTTTATTTTTTCCATTCTAAACCTATCTAATCTTATTCAAAAATAATTAATCCCTGCTATAGAACCCCGAGGAAAATGATTTATTTGATGAAGGGAGGAGTTTTAAAGACATACGAAATAAAATATTGGATATTGAAGCCAGAAACTGATTTTGCCAGCCTACACTGTGATGATGTGAGTAACTATTTAAGGTCAAAAAGTCTAAGGTCTTAAGTCTAAAAGTGATAAAGAAAAAAGAGATAGGTAAGCTTAGGAAAAAATAGCACCGGGCTTTAGCCTGGTGTAAAAAAGGAACACCCAAAAACAGGTCCGAACCGAAACGCAATATAAAAGAAATTGCCGTTACGGACCGCATGATGAACGCCAGAGTATAATGAGGAGAAAAGGAGAACTGAAGGGAAAGAGTAAATAATGGCAAAAGCATGTCCACACTTTTGTAATAGAAATTATTGTGTAGTCAGTATTTTTTTGGACGAAACAATCTGGGGCTAAAGATTAATTATAGATCCTTCTTTTATTTAATGCGTTCTGATATTTCCTGGCATTCCTGTTATGCTCCACCAGGGTTTTAGCAAAATTATGATAACCTGAAAAATCTTCCTTCGCACAGAAATAAAGATATCCCTGCGTATTGGGTGAAAGAACTGATTCGATAGAGGCAATAGAGGGAATGGAAATTGGACCCGGAGGGAGTCCATAATGCCTGTAGGTGTTGTAAGGAGAATCTATTTGCAGATCAGCCTTTAAAACCCGGTTCATTTCAAAATTCCCTTTTGCAAATTTGATTGTAGGATCAGCCTGAAGACGATATCTCTTTTTCAAACGGTTTAAATAAACACCTGCAATCATTGGCATCTCATCCTCCCGATAAGTTTCTTCATCCACGATAGAAGCTAAGGTTGACACTTCCACCGGACTAAGGCCAAGTTTTTCTGCATTTTTCAATCTTTCTTTATTCCAGAATGCTTTATATTCTCTCTCCATTCGATTAAAAAATGCCTGGGGCGAAGTATTCCAGTATATTTCATAAGAATTGGGGATAAATAAAGCAGGAATGGTTTGGCTGTTCCATCCTGAAGCGGAAATATTGGATTCTTCATTAAGGAAGTTGAATAGAGAGATGGAATCTATCTCAATCTGACCGGAAATAGAGCCAGCCAACTGCTCAATGGTACGCAAATTATGAAATGCCACTTTAACTGGCTCCTGCTCACCGGACCGAATCAAGTTTATAAGATCATTATTTAACATATCCTTATTGAGCAGATAATGTCCTGAATTTAAATGATTTTGCAAATTTTTCCGCTCTGCCAACCAACGAAAACCAGATGAATCTGATATCACTGCTTCTTTGGATAACATTTTGATAAAACCATTCAGGTCTGTTCCTGTCGGGACAAACAAATGGTAAGCAGTTTCAGTTTCCGGAAGTATGACAGGGGTGTAAATTCTATTATAATATCGTGATCCATAATAAATTACTGCCATTATAATAAGAGCACTGATTACAATTAGCCGATCTGTATTCTTAACTTTCACAGTTGTAAAGTTTTATAACTATTGTATATGAATAACTATTGTACGGGAAATATAGCTTTATTGAAAAATTTAGGTGAAGGGCTAAAGCCCAATTTTAATGTTTTTGACTAAGCCCAGGCTTAAGCCTGGGCTTAGTACAGCCATATGTTAAATGGGCTTTAGCCCACATATTGTTTTTTCAAGCAAACATTAATATAAACTATAAGGTTCATGGATAAAATATGGTATTTTGACCAGGTAAACCTATTTAAAATTCTTTGTCCAACCAAATTCTTCAATTATGAATAGGGCATGTTATAAACCTATAATAACGTGAGTTCGACATAAGTTTTTGCTTAAACAGATGATAATCAACAACCCCGTCCCCTAACGATATCACCTACGCCAAGGCTTCAGCGATCAAAGAAATGTCAGGATTTACAACTTTAGGGCTGGGCTAAACAATAATAAATAAATTGAAAACCAAAAACAATACAAGGCTTCGGTGTAAAACCGATGAACAGAGTAAATTACTATATAGCCAAAACCAGCACCAGGCTTCCTGCCTGGCCGGCAGGCATGGCAGCCTGGTGTTTAGTGATGAAAAA
>DAOWNN010000123.1 GCA_030642585.1 Bacteroidota bacterium
AATACTTTTTATGAAATAAACACTGTCAGAACCTTGCAGTGCAAGGACCCACTGACGATAAATGTCAGGATCAAGGACCCGTCAGGTTTTGCCCACTTCTTACTGCCTACTGCCTACTTCTTACTGCCTGCTTCTTCCTGCCTACTTCTTACTGCCTGCTTCTTCCTGCCTACTTCCTACTTCTTACTTCTTACTGCCTACTTCTTACTGCTGACTTCTTCCTGCCTACTTCCTACTTCTTGCCACTTTTATCTGGAAATGGAGGAACAGCAGTTGGGGTATACTTAAAAGTCTTCATTTCTTCTTTGATTACCTCAATTGCTTTGTTTAGCTGATCATCAATTCCCTGATATTCTTTTGCCGGGTCATTTTCAATTTCGATATCCGGTTCCACACCCTGGCCTTCAATGATAAAACCACTTCCATCTGCTGCAAAAGGAGCATAAGATGGGGTAATGATATAACCACCATCAATACATGGAATCGATCCGCTGTAACCAACTACTCCACCCCAGGAACGGGTACCAATCAGTTTTCCAATCTTTTTGTATTGAAAACGATAGGGAAAAAGATCTCCGTCAGAAGCAGAGTATTTATCCAATAGGGTTACTTTGGGTCCATCCAGCTGACCTCCGGGATTTACATCTCCATTTTTATAACCGGTATGCATACTGAGATATGTAACTGACCTGAGAAGCCTTTCTATCAACATTGGAGAAACATTTCCTCCGCCATTCCCGCGGACATCAATAATCAATGCTTTTTTAAGAAGTTGAGGATAGTAATATTTAACAAACTCATTCAGGCCCCCCACTCCCATATCAGGAACGTGCAAATAACCAACTTCGCCATTGGTAGCTTCAGATACCTTTTTGATATTGTCCTGTACCCAATTGTAATAGTATAGGTTCGATTCATCCTGTATAGGCTTTACAATTGAATTCCGGGAACCCTGGGTCTCCGGTTTTGAATTTACTGTAAGTTCTATCTGCTTTCCAGCTTTTCCAACAAGATTATCATATATGTCAGGCATATTCTTTGTGCTGTGACCGTCAATGGCCAGAATATAATCTCCCTCATTAATATTTACTCCAATTTCATTCAATGGAGATGTAAGAGAACTACTCCAGTTAGCTCCTTTAAGTATTCTATCAATTTTATAGTAGCCTGATTCATCACGGTTGAGTTTTGCTCCCAGGAGACCTGTATGGATACGTTCCGGCATAGGTCTTTCTCCATTGCTCACATAAGAATGACCAATATTCAGTTCCCCTACCATTTCACCAATAATGTAAGTAAGATCGGAGCGATGGTTTACATAAGGAACCAGGACATTATACTTAGTATACATTTCTTTCCAGTTTACACCGTGCATATTGGGAGCATAAAAGAAATCACGCATCTGCCTCCAGCTTTCATCAAAGATCTGTTGCCATTCTTCTTTCAGGTTTACTCTCGTTTTCATATTAGACAAATCAACAGTCTTCTCCAGATTTACTTTTGAGGAAGGCAGGTCAATGACAGCATATTTCTGATCCCGAACCACCAACATTTTCTTTTTATTTGATGAAATTGTATACATCAGGTTATTACCCAACTCTGTTTCCTTTTTCTTATCCAGGTCAAACAATTTTGTATTGATACCTTTTTCCTTTGAAGACATGGTCATATAATAAACCTTATCGTCAATACACTGAACATTGAAATAATTTGCTGGTTTAACAGGAAGAGACAGAATTCGTTCACCTATTCCATCAATATCAATTTTCATGTCATGACTGTCTTTTTCAGGTGTAGAATTCTTATCCTCTTTAGACTTGGATTTTTGTTCATCACTGCCAGAAGTTTCGTCATCTGTTTTCACAACATCGTTTTCCGGAGCGAAGGGAGACGAAGTGCTTTTAGCCAGGGTAAGCAGGTAAATCCGGTTCATATCCTGGTAGGCATGATTCCATTCTGTCCAGCTGTAAACAGGATTGAAATCTCTTGCCGACGTGAATAATAGATATTTACCATCGCTGCTAAAACTTGGGTTATTTGAGTCATACCATCCCTCTGTGACCTCAAAAGACTTTTTACTTGAAAGCTCATAGAGACGGATCTTAGTCATTCCCTTTTCTGCTTTTGTATATGTAATCCATTTGCTGTCTGGAGACCAGTTGTATGCAAACCATGGTCCCTCATCTGTTTTTTCTACAAGTACTGTTTTCTTACTTTCAATATTGATGTAAATAAGCTCTTGCTTCTTGGTATTGTATAAAATATTTTTACTGTCTGGTGACCATTCAAATCCAAATATATATGTGTTTGAATTTTGAGTGATTTGTTTGGCTGAACCATTTCCTGTTTGGTCTTCAATCCATATTTCAAATTCCCCGGACTTGTCAGAAATATAGGCTATCCATTTACCATCGGGTGACCAGGAGGCATTTCTTTCATGTACTCCTGAACTGGCAGTGTAATTTGTTGTAATTCCTGATTTTGCAGGTACAGAAAAAATGTCACCCCGTGCACTTAATAAAACTCTTTCACCATTTGGAGAAAGATCACCCGAGCTCACTTTTTTGCTTGCATCCTTTACTTCGGTGCGGGAATATGGATTATCATCTCCAATCTGAATGTCTAATTTTTCACTTTTTTGAGTGACAATATTAAATTTGTAGATGTATCCACCATTTTCAAAGACAATATGATCCTTATCGTTGGAAGCGAATTTTATATCATATTCTGTGAAGTCTGTAATTTTATTTGTCTCACCACTTTTAGTGTTGTAAGCAAACAGATTCATTGTACGGTCACGGTCTGACAAGAAATATATTTCATCTCCTATCCACATAGGAATTATTTCCTGGTTTACTGTATTAGTAATCTGCTTTACATTACCAGTTTTGAAATCGTAAATCCTTAAATCATCTGCCATTCCTCCCTCATAATATTTCCATGTTCTGAACTCCCTGAATACCCAATTGAAGACCAATTGATTACCATCTGGAGAATAAGAACAGAATCCTCCTTTAGAAAGGGGGATTTCATCGGAGAGTCCACCTTCAACTGGAACTTTAAATAGCTGTCCGGTAAAAGCATTAAAGGATTGTTTCCGGGATCTGTAAACAATGTGTTTACTATCAGGGGTCCATGTCATTACAATATTATTAGGACCCATACGATCTCCAATATCGTCTCTTCCTAGTGTTGCAGTAAAGGTGAGTCTTTTAGGTATTCCTCCTTCCGCAGGAATACTAAATACCTCTGTATTCCCATCATACTGACCTGTAAAGGCAATAGTTTCACCATCAGGCGAAAATTTCGGAAATACCTCATAGCCATTATGAGTGGTAAGTTTACGAGCCATTCCACCATTGGCATCTACGGTATACAGATCGCCAGCATAACTAAAAACAAGCTGATCTCCATGAATAGCAGGAAATCTTAACAAGCGGGCCTCACCGGCACTTAATAATTGACTTGACATAAATGTCAAAATCAGAAGCAACAATACATTCTTTTTCATAATGTTTTGATTAATGTTATAATTAAAAAACAGCAAACAGATATTCATAAGACCCTGCAGTCTGATATGTATAAAAGGGGGTTAAATAGGGGGAATCAAATGTAATAATTTTATCGACTGAAAAAAATCATTTTTTTGATTTGTCAAACCAGCTGGAATGGTCAGATGAATAATTTAGAAGCCGTTCGCTTATTGTTTAGCCAGCAGTTCTTTAACTGCTGAAACAATTTCTTTTTGTTTGAATGGTTTTTGAAAGATCCTGGATGCACCAAACAATCGGGCGGAGGCTAGATACTCGGTAGAATCAATTCTGCCTCCACCTGAAATTGCAATAATTTTTACATTAGGATGGTTCTTCTTAATTTCCCTGATAGTTTCCAGACCTTCTTTTTCTGGCATTACAATATCAGTAATAATCAAGTCAGCATGGAATCTGGAAAATAATTCCAGACCTTCTTTACCATTTATTGCCATATCAACGATATAGCCTGCCCTTTCAAGCATTTTCTGGAGCATAAGTAATATGGTAGGCTCATCGTCAATGATAAGAATTCTTGCCATTTTCTAGTTTTTTCAATTGTTTTTCTCGTCCAGAACCTTTCTTATCAGGTTGCTAAAATTACTTAAAATTAGCGGCTTAATAACCACCGCATCAATTTTTTCTTTGATTTTTGTTTCCTCAGATATGGAGTCGCCATATCCGGTAATAATGATGGCTTTTATTCTTGGTTTTAACTCCCTAACTTTTCTTATTAATTCGGTACCCAATAGGTAGGGCATTGTTTGGTCTGTTACAAGAAGATCATATATACTAGGATTTGATGTAAATTCTTCCAGAGCTGTAAGGCTTTTGGTATGCACGCTTACTGAATACCCAAGGCTTTCCAGCATTCTTTTTCCCATGAAGGTGATCTCTTCTTCATCATCAACAAATAAAATGTGTTCTTTCCCTTTCTGAACCTTTTTGCGACTCAGGTTATTATTACTGTCTTTTGAACTGTACTGGGGCAGATAAATATTAAAGGTAGTACCTTTACCTACTTCGCTTTCAGCGGTTATGGCTCCTTCATAACTACTTACAATTCCATGTACAACAGAAAGTCCGAGGCCAGACCCGACACCAACTTCCTTTTTTGTGAAAAATGGTTCAAATATCCTGGTTAAAGTTTGTTTATCCATACCATGACCGGTATCCTGTATGGTAGTACATATGTATGTTTTTAGTTCTAATTTAGGAATTCTTCTAATCATAGCCTGATTTGCCTCTATAGCTTTAAGGCTTATCTTTAATGTGCCTCCAACATCCAGCATAGCATGGTAGGCGTTAGTGGAAAGATTCATGATTACCTGGTGAATTTGAGTGGCATCTGCCATTATTGTTCCACAGCTTGGATCAAGATTTTGTATAATTTGAATATTAGAGGGGAAAGAAGCTTTTACCAGGTTTAATACTTCAGTAATTACCTGGTGCATTTGAAGTGGCTTTTTATCCACTTCAACCTGCCGGCTGAATGTGAGAATTTGCTGAACCAGGTCTTTTGCTCTAATTGCCGCATTATAGATTTGTTCAATGTCATACATCAGGTTACTATCTTCATCAAGTTCCTCCATTGCCATTTCAGTATAACCAAGGATAGGGGTAAGGATATTGTTAAAATCGTGAGCAATTCCACCGGCCAGGGTACCAATGGTCTCCATTTTCTGTAATTGAAGTAACTGTACCTCAAGTTTATTTCTTTCCTGTTCGTGAAGTTTTCTTTGCTCTATTTCCTTATTTAGTTCAATATTTGTGGTGGTTAATTGAATAGTTCTTTCTTTTACTCTTTTCTCAAGCGCCTCATTTGCAGCAGTCACTTTTTCTTGCTCTTCAACCAGCAGTTTCTTTAGGTAAAAATCTCTTCTGGAGCTGAGCTCCTGGGAATAGTTTGTGAACATACCGATGATATTGGCTCCGATAAAAAAGAAATTATTGATCACGAAAGTATCCCTGGGAATAGGGGAGATCCACAGGGCATCAATTTCGTATATAATCACCAGCAACCAGCCAATAATTGATGCATTGATGAACCTTGACCTGATAAAAGTATATCCAAAAATAAATATCAATATCAGACCGGCATAGTAGGAGTATACTCCTTTTGCAGACACAATATGGGTCATTAGTATGATTCCAAAACCTGTAATACCCCAGGCCACCATTATTACTGCCTGCATATATTTATGGAATGATTTAGTAAAAGAAAGTCCCATAGCCAGGAGGAGAACCGGGGTTACAACATAGAATCTCACAATCCATAAAATGTTGTCAGCATCAGGAACCACTGCTGAATCAAGAAAAGCGAATAGATCATAAAAAATCAGAGCCAGGACTAAAGCAAATCGGAATTGAAATAAGGATTGAGTATAATACTCATAAAGAAATTCCTTTTCAAGGGGCTTATGATCAGCCTTAAAGGAAAGGGTAATAGGGTTTAACCTCATCCCGTGAGATGAGGTTAAACCAGCTGGAAACAAATTGTAAAATAATTTATTCTTTTTTATCATTGATCTTTGAAAAGACCCCTATCAATTCATAGAAAATGCCTCAATACTTGATTTAGGTTCTTCCCGTAACTGTGCAATTTCTACTTTATTTTCATTTATTTGGGGATTTCTACTTACCCTGAGAAATAAGTTCACTCCCAGGGGTTCTCTATCCACTTTGATTTGTCTACTTTCAAAATCAGCTTTCTTTGCCATTTCTATTAATTCATAATCTGAACGATAGTTCAGGTTCCACTCAATTATGGCCTCCATCAGATTTTTGGTAGGATTGTTTTTTGAGAAATTACCAATCACCATTTCTCCGTTTGTGGCCAGGAAAGCTGAATATTTTTTCAATAGGTAAATAAAATGCTTTTCTTTGAAATAATCAAACAATCCTGCACTCCATATCATATCATATTGTTTGTGTGTTTTAAACCTCAATACATTAATCTTATAAAAGTTCATCTTGTCATGGAATTCAGCATTTCTTTTCTTTGCATAAGCTATAGCATTTTCATCGAGGTCAAGAAGATCGAAGTTGATTTTTGAATTTGGGTTAGCCTTTAGATATTCATAAGCATCGGTAGCAGGACCAGATCCCAGAATTAAAACTTCTTTTGGTTCATTTGATTTTTCTTCAAGTTCGGTCATTAGATTAATGAAAAAATCTTTTCTGTTGT
>DAOWNN010000032.1 GCA_030642585.1 Bacteroidota bacterium
AGAATGATGGATAAAGGTCGAATGTTGAATATTGAAAGTTGGGAGTTGACATTCGGGTTTGACATTTTCTGGTATTTACTTTTATCTTTTATCTTTATTCATGCTTCTTACTAACAAATCCTTGGTAATTGTTCCCCTGAGGTCATATCAACAATTCTTGTGCTGCCAATTCCGGTTTTCATTCTTACAATACCGGGTGATTGGGTGTCAACTTGCCCAATAATGGCACTTTCTTTTCCCCTGGGATGTGCTCTCATAGCTTCCAGTACTACATCTCCGTGTTTTTCCGGCACAAAGACGAGAATTTTCCCCTCGTTTGCAATATAGAGTGGGTCTAATCCTAAAATTTCACATGCCCCTTTTACTTCTTCCAGAATAGGTATGCTTTTTTCCCGGATTTCAATTCCCGTACCTGAACTTTTTGCAATTTCATTTAGTGAGCTTGCCAGTCCACCTCGGGTTGGATCCCTTAAAACATGAATCTCTTTAGTGACATTAAAAATACTTTCTACAAGATCGTTTAAAGCAGCAGTATCACTTTGAATGGAGGTTTCAAATTCCAATCCTTCCCTTGAGGACATAATAGCAACCCCATGATCTGCAATGTTCCCGTTTATCAAAATCAAATCACCTGGCAAACAGTTGGAGGGAGAAATATTAATTCCTTCAGGGATTGTCCCAATACCCGTCGTGTTGATGAAAATCTTGTCGCCTTTTCCCTTATCCACAACTTTAGTATCGCCTGTAATAATTTGGACTCCCGCCTCGCGGGCTGCTTTCCCAATAGTTTGAATGATCAACCATAACTCTTCCATCGAAAATCCTTCCTCAAGGATTAATGCAAGGGAAAGAAATTTTGGTATAGCCCCGCAACACACAACATCATTTATTGTTCCATGCACTGCCAGGTGGCCAATATTTCCACCCGGGAAAAAGATAGGATTAACAACAAAAGAATCCGTAGATACAGCTAATTTACCCGGCAGACTGAAAATTGCTCCATCATGACCTTCATTCAAGTAAGTATTTCCTAATTCCTTAAGAAACATTTTCTCAATTAGTTGATTTGACAGGCTTCCACCGCCACCATGCGCAAGAGTGATCTTGTCATAATTGGTAATTGGAACAGGGCATGATAAGTTTATATTCATGGTCTGATTATTTTCTATTTTAGTTATTTTTAGCACTTTGAACTTTAGCTCACTTTAGTCATTTTAAACTTTAGTTCACTTTAGTCACTTCAACCCTGAGGCACTCCAAACTTCTTTAACTCATCCTTCTCTTATAATGAAAATATGCGGCACAGGCTCCTTCAGAAGAAACCATAGGAGCTCCAAGGGGATTTTCAGGAGTACACTCTTTCCCGAATGCAGGACATTCTGGTGGTTTTTTTATTCCCTGGAGAACTTCTCCTGCAATGCACAGGGGGGATTCCATTTTTTCAATATTCTCAAGTCTGAAAATTTTCTCCGCATCAAATTCTGAATAATTTTCAGACAGGGCAAATCCGCTTTGCGGAATATTCCCTATACCTCTCCATTTTCTGTCTGTCACTTCAAACACCTCTTTGAGTGCTTTCTGGGCAGCCTCATTTCCTTTCAAAGTTACAACCCTGGAATATTGATTTTCAACCTTAGCTTCGCCTTTTTCAAGTAGCTTAATACCTGCCAGTAAACCCTGCAGGATGTCTACAGGTTCAAAGCCGGTTATTACAATTGGAACATTGAACTCCCTGGAAATAGGAATATATTCTTCATAGCCCATCACAGTGCACACATGTCCGGCCGCAAGGAATGCCTGAATGCTTGAGCCCGGAGAAGAAAGGATGGTGCGAATAGCAGGTGGAACCAGAACGTGAGAACTGAGCAGGGAATAATTCTTAAGATTCCTTCGTTTAGCTTCCATAACTGAAAATGCATTTGCAGGTGCCGTGGTTTCAAAACCCACAGCAAAGAATACGACTTTCTTTTCAGGGTTTTCCTCAGCAATTTTTATGGCATCCAATGGCGAATATACCATCCGCACATTTCCACCTTCTGCTTTCACCCTTAACAGGTCACTTTCCGAACCTGGTACTCGTAGCATATCGCCAAAGGAGGTAAAAATAATATCATCCCTGGAGGCTAGCAGTATAGCTTTATCAATGAGCTCTAAAGGAGTTACACAGACCGGGCAGCCTGGGCCATGTACCAGCCGGATCCCTTCCGGCAGAAATTCCTCTATGTTGTATTTCATTATAGAGTGAGTCTGCCCCCCGCAGATTTCCATGATCACCCAGGGATGTTGGCTGATCTTGTGGATCTCCTCAGAAATCCTTTTAACAAGATCCATGTCTCTGTATTCTTCTACGTATTTCAAATTGTTAAAATTTTTTTGTGAGTGCTTTCGGGTATTCCTGCAAATTGGCTGTCAAGCTTTTGAAAGTCTTACTAATGGTCAATCCCTGGTTTCATCCCATCTTCTTCCTTCAGCAAGCGGTCCATCTCTTCAAAGGCTTCAAGGCTTAGCCTGGCTTCCTCTTCATCTAATTTATTCAGGGCCATACCTACATGAGCGAGAACATAATCTCCAATCCCCGCTTCCGGGAGCCACTGCACACAAATTTCCTTAATTACACCCCCAAAGCTAACTTTTGCAATTCTAAGATCTGGGTTACTGGTATCTATCGATACAATTTTGCCGGGAACTGCCAAACACATATTATTGATTTTATTAAAAAACTATCCAAACGAGCCTATAAAAATAAAAATAAAATTTTACTAAATTATGCTCTCTTACAAATCATATTTTGATATCTGGAAAGCCTGCCCTAAAGTAAATCCATACAGGGCTGGAGTTGATTCATTTGATAAAACTCCAAAAAACCATTAAGTTTAATCTGTAATTGAATAATATAATAACTCAGGTATGGAAGAAATTAATCAGAATATTATTCCTGAAATTAAAAAGTATGCAAAAGGAGGTGGAAAGGAAACCCTGTATCGGGTCACTATTCGGAGTCAGATTCGACTGATATCTATTATGGATAGTAAAGCTAACCTGGTTATTAGTATGAATACAATGTTAATAACAGGTATTTTGGCTATGTTGACCGGATCAATATTTTGGCAGTCAGCCCACGAAATGAAATTCATGGATCATATTCCTTTTATAGTATTACTGTTTTTTGCTCTTGGTGCAATGGCATATGCAATATTTGCCACACGTACTGATTTGAATACGCGAAAGTTCAATATCAAAAACAGTCCGATTCAATATACACTAAAGCATCATGAGAAGGCGAGTCTTTCAGACTACCTTGCTTATATGGGAGAAATACTCCTTTCTAATGAATTGATATATGAGAATTTAAACCTGGATATGTATTTTTTAAGTGAAATTGTATCCAGAAAGTCCCGACTTTTGAATATATCCTATTCCTTATTTTTGGCTGGGCTTATTATTAGTGTAGGATTGTTCATGATATTTACACTATATCCACAGATTTAATGAAGTATTTATTTTTCTTATTCTTTCTGTTTTTCCCGGGTTTTATTTATGCCCAGGGAATTGATGATGACAAAGACCTGAAGGTGGATACAGATTATTCTGTACCTGCTGAAGGTATGGGCCTTGAGTCAGTTCTTGACAGAGCATATCGTGGTGTTTGTTTGGGAAATTATCTTGTTTTGGAAGAGATAGAATATTTTAAAGAAAAAAAACAAGAGTTTTTCGACCTGATCAACGACTTTCCATACATTGAAAAAAGAAACAAAAGAGAAATGATAACATACCTTGATTCATTTTATAGTATCATTGAATATGAAGGATCGGTGAAAAGACAGATTTTAAATGCTTGCAAAGAATAACAAATTCTTAGTTATGAATATTACTCCCTGTTTAACAAAAATCATCAATGAGATTTTATTCTGTATGAACAAGAACGCAAAGTTCATTACGGTAATTTTTTTTATTTCTATTTTCTCTGCTTTCTCTGTTTTTCCCCAGGGTGTTGATGATGAAAAAGATATAGTAACAGATTCTACAGATGTAATAAATGTTGATTTTTATCGGAATTGGGAACTTTTTGGTGATGATGAACCCCTGACTCTCTCTCTTGCGTTTGATATGAAAGAGTTTAAAAAAGGGAAATTTGAAGCTGATAAAATGCCTGCACTTCTATCTGTTCATTTGAAAGATACAATCATTCTGAAAGATATAAAGATTAAGGCACGGGGAGAATTCCGAAAGAAGTATTGTCAGTTTCCTCCTATCAAATTGAAACTAAAAAAAACAGATTTTACGAGTGAGTATATGGAAGATCAAACTACTTTGAAATTTGTCACCCATTGTAAAAACTCAAAATCATTTGAATCTTATATTCTCAAAGAATATCTGATCTATAGAATGTACAATATCTTAACCGATTTTAGCTTTCGGGTTCGTCTAATAGAAATGGAGTATATTGATACTCAAGAAAAGGATAAACCTTTTATAAAATATGGTTTTATCATTGAACATATTAATTCAGTTGCTGACCGGAATAATTCGTTAAGGCTGAAAAGTGAAAAACTTGCTCAAATGCATATGGAAAAGGATATAATGGCATTGGTTGCCTTATTCGAATTTATGATTGGGAATACCGATTGGTCAGTAACCGGTTTACATAATATGAAAATCATTAAGTCAAAAGATTTCACCAAACCAAATCCATATCCTGTTCCTTATGATTTTGATTATTCTGGAATGGTAAATGCTGCTTATGCAATCCCTTCTGAAATTCTGGGCATTGAGTCTGTGAGGGAAAGAAAATATTGGGGAGTTTGTTTACCGGAGGAGAATGTTATGAATGCGAAAGCTATTTTTTTGAGTCGTAAAAGTTCTTTTTATAAGCTTGTACAGGAGTTTCCATATATTGAAAAATCTGTAAAACGTGGAATGGTGGATTACATGGATAGTTTTTACAGGATACTTGATTCTGATTATCTTCTCGACAGGGAAGTTCTGTCAGGATGTGAAGAGACCAGGTAAAACACGCATTCAAATTATTCAATAGTCATACAATGGTTTATAACCCTTACCTCTTCTTTTTTCTCCTCCTTTGTTCAAGGTACTGGGTTCAGGAAGTTGAAGAGAGATGAGTGGTGAGTATAAGGTAGGATTTCCTTTAATCTTTATACTTTAATCTTTTATCCTTATTTTGCCTACAGCCTTTCCGAATTTCTACAAATCAAAGATTTTGACTATTTCGGGACTGCCGACTTCTTCCTTAAAATGCCTGCCTCGACTTATCTCCCAGATAACCCCCATGATGCCTCAACGCATAATCCCTGGCACTGAACTTAATTCTTTTCATCATGCAAACTACCAGTGCATCCCCAATCACGGTCATAACCGTTGTTGAAGTTGTTGGTGCAAGTCCGAGCGGACAAACCTCTTCAGGGTTCCCTGTTTCTATTACTACATCTGCAGAAGCTGCCAGGGGACTGTCAGTTATGCTGGTTAAAACTATAGTGGGAAGTTTGGGATATAATTTTTTTGCCAACTGTACTAATTCTGTTATCTCACGCGTTTTGCCGGAATTTGGATTAAAAACAAAACATCATGTTCCTGAATTATGCCAAGATCTCCATGTTGGGCATCACTGGGATGCAGAAAAATTGATGGTGTTCCTGTGGAACTGAAAGTTGTGGCAATGTTGATGGCAATCTGACCGGCTTTTCCCATGCCACTTGTAATAATCTTTCCGCAATTTTCATGAACCTGCTTATATATTAAATCAAGGGCTTTTTCATAGGATTGATTTATTGGGATATTCCCAATTGCCTTTGCCTCAACTTCAAATATTGTTTGAATCGTTTTTGACATAATTTAATTACTTATCCTATTGCAGATTATAAAAGTTTTTAAAGTTATCAAAATATATAATGCAAATGAAATCATTCTATTGTCTGTTTGTATTCTTCCATTTTTGCTAATTTTGTAAGGAAATTGATAATTGCCAGGATGAATATTTATAGTGATAAAAGAGTGGTTCTAACCCTGGATGCAGGTGGATCTAACTTTGTTTTTTCTGCTATCCAGGGAGGTGTTGAGATAGTTGAACAGGTGTGCCTTCCTTCAAATGCTCATAATCTTGAATTGTGTTTAAAGACAATATTTGAAGGTTTTCATAGTATTCAGGATAAATTGAATGGCAGTGCAGTTGCTATTAGTTTTGCCTTTCCAGGACCTGCAGATTACCCAAATGGTATTATTGGAGATCTTCCAAACCTTCCAGCTTTTCGTGGTGGAGTGGCCCTGGGGCCTATGCTTGAAGAGGAATTTTCATTGCCTGTCTACATAAATAACGACGGAAGTTTGTTTGTTTATGGAGAGGCAATTGCCGGTTTATTACCAGAAGTAAATAAGCTTTTAGAGAAGAATGGAAGTGGGAAACGATTTTCAAATCTTATTGGTTTTACACTCGGAACTGGTTTTGGAGCTGGAATTGTAATGAATGGAAAATTATTGATAGGTGATAATTCACTTGGCGGAGAAGCCTGGCTTCTTCGTGATATGTCAGATACCACAACGAATATTGAAGAGAGTATTAGCATCAGGGCTATAAAGAATGCTTATGCATTGAAGGCAGGTCTTTCTGAAGGTGAATTGCCCGGACCAAAAGAAATCGAGCAAATAGCTATGGGAGACCTGGAGGGTGACAGGGAAGCTGCCCTGGAAGTGTATAGAAATATGGGTAAAGCCCTTGGGGAAGCAATGGCAACTGTTTTAAGCCTGGTAGATGGATTAATTGTACTTGGGGGAGGTATTTCTGCTGCTCATCCTCTATTTCTGGAGGAAGCAAGAAGACAAATGAACAGCTACTTTACCAAACCCGGAGGAATATCTTTTTCACGACTGGCCGTGCAGGTATTTAACCTGGAAGATCAAAGGCAACTTAAGCAGTTTTTGCTTGGAGATTCCCGTACAATTGAAGTCCCCGGTACTGAAAGAAGGATGATCTATGATCCATTGGCACGAAGCGGCATTGGTATTAGCCGTCTTGGAACCAGCGCATCTGTGGCGATTGGAGCTTATGCTTATGCGCTGGACCACCTGGAGATGGAAGGACAATTTTCTGAATGAATTTTTTGAGTGGAGACTAGAAATTATTAAGAATATATAATTATTATGAATGAATTTAAACACATTGTAGGTAAAGCTCAAATGAGGTATGAGAAAATTCCTACTTATGTTTTTACAGAAGCCAGTGAAGCCTCATTGGTGCTTGCCAGGGAAATATCCAGGCTGGTAAAAATGCGTCAAAAGGAAAGTAAAACCTGCGTATTGGGCTTTCCTACCGGTTCAACACCTGTTGGAGTTTTTGATGAGCTTGTTCGAATGCATCGGGAAGAAGGATTGAGTTTTAAAAATGTGGTTACTTTCAATACAGATGAGTATTATCCAATTAGCCCCGATGAATTGCAGAGCTATGCAAGATTTATGAGAGAGTACCTGTTTGATCATGTCGATATCAAAGAAGAGAATATTCATATACCGGATGGAACTGTAGAAATGGAGTCTGTAAACGAATATTGCAGGAATTATGAGAAACAAATTGCTTCTTCAGGAGGCATTGATCTGCAAATTCTCGGAATTGGCCGTACCGGTCACATTGGGTTTAATGAACCGGGCTCCTACAAGGGGTCGGTTACCCGTTTGATTACCCTTGATTCGCTGACCAGGGGTGATGCTGCAAGTGATTTTTTTGGAGTCGAAAATGTTCCCAGGAAGGCACTTACAGTAGGAATTAGTACCGTTTTAAATGCAAGAAGGATCTTGCTTATGGCATGGGGGGAAGGTAAATCAAAAGTGATAAAGCAAACTGTTGAAGGCGAAATGACTGAAATGGTTCCAGCCAGTTTTCTCCAGGCTCATCCCCAGTCAATGGTTGTTGTGGATGAGGCTGCTGCAGCAGAGCTTACCAGAATTAAAACTCCCTGGCTGGTTGGAGACTGTAAATGGAACGAGAGTATGATAAGAAAGTCTGTGGTGTGGTTATGTCAAAAAGTGGATAAACCAATATTGAAACTGACAAATCGCGACTACAATGACAATGGTTTGAGTGATCTGGCTGCTGAATACGGATCGGCATACCAGATTAACATTAAGGTATTCAATGATCTGCAGCATACCATTACCGGGTGGCCAGGAGGTAAGCCGAATGCTGACGATAGCTTCAGGCCTGAACGCGCTGAACCATTTCCAAAAAAAGTGGTGATATTCAGTCCCCATCCCGATGATGATGTGATTTCTATGGGAGGGACTTTTATACGCCTTGTAGATAATGGAAATGATGTTAATGTGGCTTATCAAACTTCTGGAAATATTGCAGTATTTGATGATGTTGTTATCAGGTTTGCTGACTTTGCTGCTGATTATCATAGTTCCTTCTCACAGGATAACTCTGAATTTGAAGATCTGTTTCAAAAGATTCAGGAATTTATAAGAAATAAGGAAGCAGGAAACGTGGATTCTGATGAGGTTAGGCAAATGAAAACATTGATACGAAGGGGAGAGGCAAAAGCTGCCTGCAGGTTTGTTGGTATTCCTGATCACAATGCACATTTTCTGGATCTGCCATTTTATGAAACAGGAACAGTTAAGAAAAAGCCAGTTGGAGATGAAGATGTTCAAATTGTGGTAGATCTGTTAAGAAAAATCAAACCCCACCAGATATATGCTGCAGGTGATTTATCTGATCCTCACGGAACACACAGAGTTTGTTTGGATGCCATATTCAGGGCTTTAGATGTAGTTAAAAATGACCCCTGGGTGAAAGACTGTTATGTTTGGTTATACAGGGGCGCCTGGCAGGAATGGAAACTTTCTGAAGTGGAGATGGCCGTACCTTTGAGTCCGGATGAGGTTAGCAGAAAGAGAATGGCCATCTTTAAGCATCAGTCGCAAAAAGACAGTGTTCTCTTTCCTGGAAGTGATGCCCGCGAGTTCTGGCAGCGCGCTGAAGACCGTAACCATAAAACCGCTGTATTGTATGATAAGCTAGGAATGGCTGAATATCAGGCATTTGAGGCTTTTGTAAGATACTTTCCTGCAAGCTGGGAGTAATAAATTAGACAGGTAAGGTAATGAGATGAAGGTGGTGGATGGAAGAATGGAATATTAGGGCTTAAAGGTTGTATTTGTGAAGATGCTCCAGGTAAATCTTATTCGTTCTGTCAATTAATTTTCTCATAGCATTAAATGCTTTTTGTCCATTTTTATCCCTGATGGAAGCATAAATTTCTTCATGTTTTTCAAGGATGTTGTCTTTTTCACCTTCTATGTTTGCATAGATAAAATTCCTGATTCTTGGAACAAGAGAAAAAATTGGTTCCATAGAAATTATAACAAATGAATTCCCACTGGCTTCGGTTACTTTTGCATGAAATTTATTGACCAGGTCGGCTTCAGCCTGGATGTTGTCATGATTACAATTAATAAGATCATCAATCACAGATCTGAGCTCCTTCACATGTTTCTCTGTTCTGCTCTCTGCTGCCAGGCGGGCAATTTCGGGTTCAAACATCGCACGAGCCTGGTTAATCTGGAGAATCAAATCCCTGTCAAACTTCAGGTCATAATATAGCAGCAAAGATGAAATTGCATTTTCAATATTATAATCAGAAACATAGCCCCCGCTGCCTTTCTTTATATCAATCAGTCCTCTGGCGCTAAGTCTCCTCAAAGCCTCCCTGAGGGCTGTTCGGCTTACTGCAAACATCTCGCACAACTCCCTCTCTGAAGGAAGCTTTGACCCTACGGGTAATTTCTTTTCACGTATAGCAGTTTCAATTTTCCGCTCAATTCGCTGACTCAAGGTTTGAGACTCTCCAATTGGCTCGAACATATTATTCATAATAATTGTAATAAAATTGGTATTACAAGTTGCGAAAAACAAAGTTAAAAAAAAAATCAACCATTCATAATTTTAAGACCTTATTGTTTTTTGATGTATCTAATACACTTTTATTATGCGATATACAACTAATTGTAATGAGACTGGATTATGCGATAGCTTGTGATGTATTGTATAACATAATATATCATACAAATGCTTGGATTTGCAAGTTTTTCTCCATAATTTTGATTAGTAATAAATTCAATAAGTGATATTATTATCACTAAACCTTTTCTTAAACACCTAATTATTAACTAACCACAAAATGTTATGAAGAAAACTTTAATTTGGACTTTTTCTATTGTCCTGTTTGTGGCTTTTGTCTTTGGTAATCAGAGCATAAAAGCCCAGTCAGGAAGTCCTGTTGCCTATACTATTTCTGGTATGGTAACAGATGATTTCAATGAAGAATCCATTCCGGGGGCAACTGTAATGATTGACAATACCAATTATGGAACTGCTTCCGGCCTGGATGGCAATTACTCATTCACTGTGAATATGAAACCTGGAACCTACACTCTGGTGTTCAGTTTTATTGGCTACAGGTCAGTGGAGCAGGAAATTGTTCTTGCTGACAACAATGCCATAACTGTGAATGCTGCCTTAACTACCGATGTTACCAGGCTTGATGAGGTTGTTGTAACAGGTACTTCTGGCTTTACTAAAAAAAGTCAGCTCGGAAATGCAATTTCTACTGTAAATAGTGATGACCTGGGAGCTTCAGGGGCAGTTAGTATTGATGCTGCACTTCAGGGGAATGTTGCCGGTGCTCAAGTAATGAGAAATTCCGGAAACCCTGCAGGAGGTGTTTCTATTCGTTTGAGAGGTGCAAGTACCGTTGCCGGAAGCTCTGATCCTCTTTACATTGTCGATGGTGTGATTGTGAACAATAATTCAACTCAGTTGATTGACCTTGGAGGTTATATGCAAAACCGGATGGTTGATATTGATCCAAAAGACATTGATCATATAGAGGTTTTGAAAGGAGCTGCTGCTGCTGCAATTTATGGTTCCCGTGCCAGTAATGGGGTAATTCAGATCTTTACCAAAAGAGGGACAATCGGTGCTCCTAAAATTACCTTTTCAACAAGTGTAAATATGAATCAGGTAAGAAAAGTATTACCATGGAACGATGCTCAACTGATGTGGGATCCGGGTGATCCAACAACAGCTATACCTGCAACAAGATATGATTACCAGGACTATATCTTCGAAACTTCCTTTGGTTATGAAAACTATCTTTCAGTTTCCGGTGGGTCTGGAAATACTAAGTATCTGGTATCTGCTTCCCAGTTGAGTAACGACGGTATTGTAAAAAATACAGATTTTAAAAGATATAATTTCAGAGTGCGAATTGACCAGACAATCAATGATTGGGCATCCATTTCTGTGGGAACAATGGTCTCAAGAAATACTAGCCATGAAATGCCCAATGGCAAGAATTATGGTCCGATTACCAGCGTGTTATTTGCCGACAATCTACAAGATGCCAGCCCGGTGGATGGTATTTATCCTAATATAGGCTGGATGGCAAATCCCTACGAAGCTATCGACAGAATAGATGCTCCCCAGACTAATTCAAGGTCAGTTAGCGATATTCAGTTGAAGCTTACTCCTATAAAAGGTCTTACTGTGAATTATATTTTTGGTTATGACCATTCGTATTCCGATGCACGACTATTTATCCCCGTTGGTTTCAATACTAAACCTAATGGAGTTTCAGAAAAAGCAACTTTTGCAAATTCGGTCTACAATTCTGACCTTTTTGCGGCCTATTCCATTAATCTGACTCCTTCAATCAAATCTACAACTGGTGCAGGTTATACCTATCAATATGATGAAACTGAATACTTTGCCATACGAACTGATCATCTTGGACCGATTGCCACTGTTACTGATGCAGGAACAGTGGTTGGCAGGGCTGATTATCGCACTCAAAGGGCAATATGGGGCGGTTATCTTCAGGAAACCATTGGAATTAGTGATAAGGTTTTCCTGACTGTTGCAGGTAGGTTTGATGGTGCATCTGTTTTTGGTGAAGATGAACGACTGCAATTCTATCCCAAGGCATCTGCTTCATACTTGCTCACAGAAGAAGACTTTTTTAGCAACAACAGGGTGGGCGGGGTTTTTGTTTTATTTAAGAAAAGAGCCTCCTGGGGACAAGCAGGAAACCTGACTGCACTTAGTCCTTATGATA
>DAOWNN010000159.1 GCA_030642585.1 Bacteroidota bacterium
AAAACCAGCATGAAGAGGTTATTCTTCCAGCCACCCTTTAGTTATTAGCTTCGCCCATGAGATTTTCACTAAACGCTCTCAACATCCTAAACTTTCTCGAATCTGTTTATTCATTATTAACTCATTTTTTCCATTGTTCCGCTCTTCTCTTCACTTTTATCTTTATACTTTTATCTTTATTAAACCTTTTCTATCATTATGAAAAAACCACAAAGAAAAATTTCAAGAAAAGGTTTTATCAAAAAATCATCTATAGGAGTTATGGGGGCAGGAATCCTTGCCAACAAACCACTTATGTTGTGGGCTAATAAAAAAGTACCTGAAAAAAGGATTCTTGGCCGTACTGGTATCGAAGTAACATCAATTGGTTTTGGTGCTTCCCGTACACAGGTTCATGGCATAACCCGTGCAGCACTTGACACAGGCATTAATTTTATTGATACAGGCAGATCTTATGCAAATGGGCAGAATGAAGTTATGGTTGGGGAAGTTATCAAGCATATTCGAAAAGATCTAATTATTCAGTCAAAAGTTAAAATCCGACTCAGTGAACAAAAAAATAATTTGCATACCAGTGAAGTAAAAAAGAAAATCCATGATATCATGGAAAAATCCCTGAATGAAAGCCTTGCAGCCCTTCAAACAGATTATATTGATATCTGGCTGCTTCACGGTGCAGAAACCCTGGATATGATCAATCATAAAACTATTCTTGATTTTTTTTCCAGAGCTAAAAAGGAAGGGAGAATCAGGGCCTGTGGTTTTTCGACCCACCACAACCAGGTAGAATTATTAAAATCTGTAAATGGAAGTAAATTCTATGATGTCATCATGGCCACTTATAATCATGCCGGGATGTTTGTACATTCAAATTCAGGTCATAAAAGTGAATATGATCAAAAAGCTCTTGAATCAGAACTTCAAACTGCACACAAGAATGGAATTGGAGTTATAGCCATGAAAACCTGTTCAGGAGGGCCCTGTTCCTCTCAGGGCAATGAAGAAGCTAATTTCGGGAAAGCTGTAAAATGGGTTCTGGAAAAACCCTATATTGATTCAGCTGCTGTAGCCATGGCAAATTTTGACGAAATACAGGAAAATACAAGAATGAGTTTAAATTCCCAGGCACTCTTTTCTTATCCAGTAAGGCAAATCAAAGGTATGAGATCTCAGGGTAAACCCTGAACCCTTCATTTCGGAGTAGAACTCCGGGGAATTAAACCATTCTTCTCGTCCGCCGACCGCGTGCCGCCTAAAGCTTTAGCGGTGGCGCAAGTGGAACGCGAAGGAGGATTAAAATTTAGTTTAGTGTTAAATCCTTTCTTAAGCCAAACCTTCCAGGAGGGAATCCGATGACGCAGGCTGTGGGAAGGGGTTCTTGTCAAAAACAATTATTTACCAGAATTTCCGTTTCTTTGCAGAGAATATATTACTAATTTCTAAATGAATCAATATTCAGAAAAGATGAAAATTTCAAAAACTTTGATACTTCTATCAGGAATGATCATTATCTTTTCCTTTGCAAGGAATAGCATAGCCCAGGAAACAGAAGAACTCTCTTTAGACAAAGGCACACTAAATAGTCAGTTTGAATATGTCATCAAAAAATCCAGTCCTTATCTTGAATTCCGGGTAGTGGAAGAGGTCTGGCTTCGAAAGCTGAATTCACATGTATCAGATTCATTGAAGAAAATAAAATCAGAACTTTCACAATCCAACAACATGATTTCTTCAAAAGAAGAAGAAATTGATTCAATTAATTCTGTACTCCAAAATACCAGGACACAGTTATCCAAAATCAGTAAAGAAAAAAACAGCCTGAGCTTTTTTGGAATTCTTATGAGCAAAGCTGCCTACAATAGTTTAATGTGGTTGATAATTGCCGGTCTGGTAGCAGGTCTTGTGTTCTTCATTATATTATTTAAAAGGAGTCATATCATCACAGCACATACCAGGAAAGATCTTGAGGACACGCAAAAAGAATTTGAAGAGCACAGAATTCGTGCTCGCCTACGCGAAGAAAAGATCGTACGGGAGTACCACTATGAATTGAACAAATACAAAAATCAATCATAGTTTATTGCCCGTTTTTTCTATTTGTCCTCAATCCACCTGGAGCCTGCAAGTCTCTAATTCTACTTCCTGTTAAGCCCGGAGCTTTATATGGGTTTTAACTTTTAATTATATTTAATTGATTATTCGGGTATTATAGTACCTTTGCGCCCTAATATAAAAATATGGAATTTAAGGACTTAGGACTGCATACCGATATTCTGAAGGCAGTTGATAAACTCGGGTTCAGTACCCCAACAGAAATCCAGGAAAAAGCTATTCCAATACTTTCACAAGGTAAAAAGGATTTTGTGGGCCTGGCCCAAACCGGTACAGGTAAAACTGCAGCATATGGTTTACCCCTAATTCAGCACACTAACTTTAATATTAAAGATACACAGGGATTAGTGATTTGCCCTACCAGGGAGCTTTGTATGCAAATAACAAAGGATCTGGTAGCATATGCACATTTTCACCATAAGGCGAACATTGTTCCCGTATATGGCGGAGCCCGTATTGAAGAACAGCTCCGAAGAATTAAAAAAGGTGCACACATTGTTGTTGCTACTCCAGGAAGATTATTGGATTTGATAAACAGAAAAGCAATTAAATTAAGCACTGTTCAAAATGTTATTTTGGATGAGGCAGATGAAATGCTCAATATGGGATTTAAAGAAGACATTGACTCCATTTTGGATCAAACTACAGTCCAAAAAAGAGTTTGGTTGTTTTCTGCAACTATGCCAAAAGCTGTTCGTCAGATAGCAAAAAACTATATGGAAGACCCACTTGAAGTACTTGTGGGAAAACAAAACAGTATAGCAGCAAATATTGAGCACCGGTATATTATGATGAAGGAAAGAGATCGGTATTATGCAGTTAAGAGAATACTCGATTATTACCCTGATATCTATGGTTTAATTTTTTGCAGAACCAGAAGAGAAACCGGATCTATATCTGAAAAACTGGAGAAAGAAGGATATGATGTAGTTGCATTACACGGTGACCTGTCGCAGAGTCAAAGAGATTCTGCCATGAGAAAGTTCAGGGAAAAAACAGTGAAAGTGCTGGTAGCCACTGATGTAGCAGCAAGAGGAATAGATGTAGAAGGTATAAGCCACGTAATTCATTATAATCTGCCTGATGAAGCAGAAAATTACACTCACCGAAGTGGCAGGACTGCCAGGGCAGGAAAATCAGGTGTTTCAATTGCTTTAATCAACACAAGAGAATTAAATAAAGTTCATCTGATTGAAAGGATAATCCAGACAAAATTTGAATATACCCGGATTCCTGATGCAGAACAAATATGCGAGAAGCAAATGTTTGCTCTCATGGACAAAGTGGTTAAAACACCCGTTAATGATACTGCCATTGAACGCTATTGGCCGGTTATTTACAAAAAACTAAATCGTTTTACTGCTGAAGATATCGTAATGAAATTCATTTCGGCAGAGTTAAATTCTTTCCTTGATTATTATAAAGATTCCGGAGATCTGAATGCAAAACAGGAAAAAGGCAGAAGTGGAAGAGATCAGGACAGAAAAGAAGGAAGAGATCGGGATAGAAGGGGTGGAAAACCCAATAGAAATCTTGCCGGCTCCGGCAAGCGATTTTTTATCAATTTGGGAGACAGGCAAAATATGAATAAGGGAGCCCTGGTGAGACTGGTTTGTACTGAAGCCGGTGTTTCAAGCAACCAGGTGGGAAGAATTGACGTTTTCCCCGGATTTTCATTTTTTGAAGTAGATGAAAAAGCTGCACCTAAAGTCTTATCAAAAATTGCAACAGGTACCTACGAAGGAAAAACATATAATGTAGAATTATCCCAGGAAAAAGGGTCATCAAGAAAGGGGTCATATAGAAAGAAGAGCAATAAAAGAAGACGATAATCAGAAGTTCTTTTTAGTGATTAATAAGCTTTCTCCATGAAGCTGAATTCAGTCTAACACCAATAATTATTTTATAAAATCCCACCCTTCTCCCGTATGATTCAGGTTTTATTCCGTATATTTGTAAGGTTCATAACGAGTTAACTCTCATAGTAGGAGAAAGAAGCAATCGTTAACTTTACATCTTCTTAACCAGGTATGATGTCAGTGTCGCATGGAATCAGGCAAAAGTGTATAGAAAAAGGATATGAGCATTTTGCTTTATATGGCCCTGAAAACTTAAGTATTAATAAAATCAGTAAAGAAATAGGATCATCCCGGGCCTCTTTTTATCATCACTTTGGGGATATTGAAGTTTTCATTGAAAAATTACTTGACATGCACTGGCGAATGAGCCAACAATTTTGCTCCTTTGGAGCACGGGAATGCGAAAACTATTTCCCTGACTTGTATTTACTATTAGAGCAATATCCTATACCATTGAAGTTCAGCAAACAGTTATTCCTCAATCGAAATATTCCGGCTTTCAATTACCTGTTCATGAAGACATATAATGCTTCTGCCAGTGCATTTATCCTTAAATTATTTGCTAAACAATTTGGCCTGCATCAAAATGATGAGGATACATATAATTTGTGGTTAACTGTTGGAGAATCATGGTACTCACGGTTGGATATCAATAATCTTTCAGCCAAAAAAATGCAAAAACTTGCTGAAGAAATTATGAACTCTGTCTTAAAGTTCATCTCATCGGGCTTGTACTCCAAAATGCAGAAGTAATCAGCAAATAGTTAACTATTACCATCCTTTTTTTTATTTGGCTAAACCCAATATCCGATTTCTATACAGGGCTGTCTAAAATCTTTGGAATTGGTTCTGTAATTTTATTTAGAATTCATTGCAACTATTGCTGAAATGGAACATCTTATTCAAGCCTATAAAGAATTTTCAAAAAAGGGCAACTGCGGGATTGCTCCTTTTATAAGCAAAATTCATTCTAAGGAGGATATTATCTATAATCTCCTGGCTCTTCACATTGATAAAATTGATTTTATTACATCATTATTAGAAAAGCAAACTAATAGTTATAATGAACTGTTTGATTTTTTGGCTGAATACCCTGTCGAATTAAAATTCAGTAAACAATTATTTACACACAGGGAAAATCCGGAAATGAACATGGCTTTTTTATACGGTATTAACGCTGCTAAACCTATTATAATCTCCTTATTAAAAAGTCATTTTAACCTATCTGAAGACATAGCAAATTTTAGTTCTGTATGGATGACTATGGTTGAATCATGGTATTCAAGATTAGATGTAAATAATCTTACTGCAAAACACATGAAAGACATTTCAGAAGAAACTGCAGAAATAATAATTAAACTGAATAAACATTATGATAAGTAATTGACCTAAATATTAATCAATGAAAACTACAAAATGAAAACAAAAGCACTTATTGTTTCACTTACAACTTTAATTGTTGTTGCATTTACCAGCTGTAATCAACAGCCTGAAATTACCCCCGAAGAAGCCAAAGAAATTGCCAAAGAGGCTTATATCTATGGTTTCCCTATGGTGGTGAATTACAAGACCATGTACATGTATGCAGTTGATGAAAACTCGCCCGAGTACAAAGGGCCGTTCAACTATTTATCCTGTGCTGCCAGGGTTTACACACCGGCAGACAAAGCAATTGTTACCCCTAATTCAGATACACCATATTGT
>DAOWNN010000036.1 GCA_030642585.1 Bacteroidota bacterium
ATATCTTAGTGAAGGGGGCTGGGATGCCGCTCCGGTTGTGCTTGCCAGAGGAACCGGTTCCTGTTCTGAATACACCTATTTATTTATTGCCATGTGCAGGGCAGCCGGAATTCCGGCGCGTTTTGAAGCTGGTGGCCATCTGAGAGATACGATTCCTTATGAAGATAAAATTTTTCACCGTTGGGCACAGGTATATTTTCCTGATTTAGAATGGTTGCCAATTGATTGCACGTGGGATGATAAAGAATATCCCTGCAACCAGGCACGCTATTTTGGAGCCCGGTCTACTAAAGTATTTACTACAACAATCGGAGCCGGTGGTGATGATGGTTTGTGGTGGACCTACAATAGTGCAAACAGTAACAGTGGTGGCGAACGTGAACGCCAGAAAATGATGGAATGGCTGGATTATTCTACGTGTACACAGATCAAACCAATTATAGCACCTCAAAATCTTATTACGGCGCTAAATTATCCAAATCCCTTTAGCAATATTAGCACAATTGAATACCGGGTTTCCGAGCCATCCGTGGTTAAAATTTATATCTATACTAATCTCGGAAAATTAGTGCGGATTTTTGATGAGGGATTTATTGATTCTGTGGGTAGCTTAATTTGGAATGGGAAAAATGCCCATGGAACTGAGATGAACAACGGAATTTATTATTACAAAATCAAGGGTGGTATAAATAGTTTTACAGGCCGGATGATATTAATTAAGTAGAATTTTAACAGGACTCCGGTCCTGGAACATGCCTGTTCTTGTTGATACTCCCCCGGGTTTTTCCTTACTTATTGTTAAAAAATGTAATATATTACCATTGTTTTATTATAACATGAGTTCGATATAAGGCTTTGCTTAAACTGATGATAATCAATAACCCCGTCCTTTAGGGCGGGGCTAAACAATATATAATAACATCTGAAATTTAAATAATTTTGTAATTTGATAATAATTTACAAAATTATTTAAATTTCACTTTTTAGTACAATTAAACTTCTCCAGGCTAAAGCCTGGGGTTATTGATTATCTAGATGTTAATAAAAGTTATGGTTTTTTTTACATCGAACTCACGTTATTATAAAGTAATAAATGAAAGATTACTATTATAAACGATCTGAAAATTTTGAACCTGATTTTGCAAATCTCTTACAGGTTCTTAAAGGTAAAATTCCGGACAGACCCACATTGTTTGAATTTGGCATAAACAACCGTCTTGTTGGAAAACTATCGGGTCAGGCTAAAGAAGACACTTCATTAAGACTTGCTCCATTTAAAAGACTAATAAAATCTTTTGTTAATGCCGGGTATGATTATGCCACTATATCAGCCTGGAGAACAAATACTTTAAGTTTTCCAAAAGGAGATATTGATTCGAAAGAAAGCAGATCATTAAATTCTGGTAATATGATTACCGACAAAAAAAGCTTTGAAAAATATTGCTGGCCCGATCCGGAAAAGGGAGATTATGATATTTATTTTGACTTAGGAGAATATTTACCTGAAAGGATGAAACTGGTGGCGAGCAGTAATGGTGGATTATTGGAAAATGTTATTGATTTGGTGGGTTTTGAAAATTTAAGTCTGATGTATATGTTAGATGAAAATTTAACAACAGACATTTTCAACTCTGTCGGATCAAGCTTGCTGCGATTCTATGAAATAGTTGCTCCCATTGAAACAATTGGCGCTTGCATTGTAAATGATGACTGGGGTTTTAAAAATCAAACCATGTTTCCGCCGGATATGATGAAACGTTGGGTATTTCCATGGCACAAAAGAATAGTTAAAGTAATACATAAAGCAGGCAAGCCAGCTATATTGCATTCTTGCGGACAACTCAAGAATGTAATGGATACAGTTATCGATGATATAAAATACGATGCAAAACATTCTTTTGAGGATCATATAATTCCGGTAGAGGAGGCTTTTGATAGCTGGGGGGAGCGTATAGCAATTCTTGGGGGCATTGACATTGACTTCCTGGCCCGCAGCACACCTGCCAAAATTTCTCAGAGATCTGAAACAATGCTCAGGAAAGGATTAAGCCGGGGAGGATATGCATTAGGCTCTGGAAATAGTATTCCTGATTATATTCCTGATGAGAATTATCTTGCAATGATATCAACTGTAAAAATGATTTAAGTAAAATGACAGAACTATTAAATAGTATTGCTAAAATGGTGGAACTTGGAAAAATAAATAAGGATATGCCATTTCCTCCCGAGTTGAAAGGTAAAGACGGGGCATCAGAGCTTACCTTAAAGGCACTTAAAAATGGGATTGATCCAAAAGATATTCTCAATAATGGCTTGATGCCCGGAATGAGCAGAATAGGTGAAAAATTTGCAAGGGGAGAAGCCTTTATACCAAATATGCTTATTGCTGCCAAGGCAATGGATGCTGCCATGGAGCACATTAGACCTTATTTTTCAGGGGGAGAAATTCCTACACGTGGCACTATGATACTGGGGACGGTTAAAGGAGACCTTCATGATATAGGAAAAAACCTTGTAAAAATGATTATGACAGGTGGTGGCTGGAATGTTATTGATCTGGGAACTGATGTTGAATATAAAAAATTTGTTAATGCGGTAAATGACCATGAGGGGTCGGTTGTTGGAATAAGTGCCCTTCTAACAACCACAATGCTTAATATGGAACTGGTGGCAAAAGAATTGCATCTAATCAGGCCAAAGACCAGGATATTTATTGGAGGAGCACCGGTATCACAATCTTTTAGTGATGAGATTGGTGCTGATGGGTATTTTCGTGATCCCTACAGCCTTGTTCGCCATTTAAATGAGGAGCACAGCATTTAAATTGATCGAATTAATCTTCAAGCACAATACTAACCGGACAATGATCTGAATGAAATACATCTGGAAGAATCACGGCAGATTTTAATCGATTTATTACAGGAGAACTGATCCAGAAATAATCAATTCTCCATCCAAGGTTTTTGACTCTTGAATTTGCACGATAGCTCCACCAGGAATATTGATTTGCCTCCTGATTAAATATTCTGAAACTATCTGTAAAACCACTTGCTTCCCACTTATCCAACCAGGCTCTTTCTTCAGGCAGAAACCCGGAAGATTTTTTATGTCTTTCAGGATGATTGATGTCAATGGGCTTGTGACAGATATTGAAATCTCCGGTAACAATAAGATTTGGTCGATTTTTTTTCAACAGGAAAATAAACTTATGGAAATCCTCAAGAAAATTCATTTTAAATTCCTGTCTGAGACCCCCTGTAGTTCCGGAAGGGATATAAACATTGATAATGCTTAAGTCTCCATAATCTACTCGTAAAACCCTTCCTTCGGAATCATATTTTTCATTATTCATTCCAATGACTATGCGGTCTGGTTTAGTTTTGCATAATATCAGCAGGCCACTATAACCTTTTTTTTGAGCAGAATGCCAATAATGATGATATCCCAGGTTTTCAAAAACAGATGTTTCAAGCTGCTCTTCCCTGGCCTTGGTTTCCTGAATGCAGACAATATCAGGATCTTCCTTTTTAAGCCAATCGACAAAACCTTTATTTATTGCAGCTCTTATACCGTTTACGTTATATGAATAGATTTTTCGCATTTTCTGATATTCAAATTTATGTTTTTTTGCAGATCAAATATATGTAATTCTCTTTATCGAAAGAATTTCTTTATTTTGTTGTCCTCAAATAATCAAAGTGAATGGAAAAAAATACCCGCCAGGATAAGGAAAACATTGAAGGAATTGTGGTTAAGTCTACAGGGAGCTGGTATACCGTGGTGGATGATAAAGGAGAAAAGCTTGAGTGCAAAATTAAGGGAAAATACAGGAAGCTTGGCTTTAGAAGTACTAATCCCGTTGCTATTGGTGACAGGGTAAAGGTGTTTGTTAAGAATCAGGAAATTCCTGTAATAACAGAGATTTTTGAAAGGAAGAATTTTATCATTCGAAAAGCCTCTAAATTATCTAAACATTCTCAAATCATAGCTGCTAATATTGATCAGGCTGTTCTGCTGGTAACAATGATCACACCCAAAACATATATAGAGTTTATCGATCGCTACCTGGTTTCTGCGGAGGCTTATAGAATACCGGCAATATTGGTTTTTAATAAAACAGACTCTTATTCCAAAAATATTGTTTCAGACATGAACCAGATAATTTCCGTGTATGAAAAAATTGGATATACCTGTCTTGCTATTTCAGCTATAGAGGGAACAAACCTTGATTTGTTAAAAAATCTGCTCAAGGGAAAAGTAAGTCTTCTGTCTGGCAATTCCGGAGTGGGAAAAACCACACTTATAAATAAACTTGACCCTTCCTATAAGCTGCCAACTTCAGAAATCTCAGAATATCATCAGGCAGGGAAGCATACAACCACTTACGCACAAATGCATGAACTATATTTCGGAGGGCAAATTATTGACACACCCGGAATAAAAGGTTTCGGCCTGATTCATATGGATAAAGAAGAAATCTATCATTTTTTCCCTGAGATTTTTGCATATTCTAAAAAATGTAAATATCATAATTGTATGCATATTGATGAGCCTGAATGTAATGTAATAAGCGCTCTTAAGAAAGGACATATCAGCAATATAAGATACAACAGTTACCTAAACCTCTTTCTTGAAGAGGAAAATAAGTATAGAAAATAAGTTCAGTTTATCGGTATTTATTGAATACTTATCTATTTTTGAATAAAAATGTGAGGATGAAGAAAATTTACATACTCATTTCCATTCTAATAGCATTGCTTTTGTTAGCGAATGTTTATTATTATTTAAACATTTACGAGCAACAGGTGGCATATCAAAAAAACATTCTTCTAAAGCAGGCACAAATCTCTTCTTCAGAAATTGAAAGAACCGGGTATCTTTTTGAAAGCGATTTGAATTATATCATTTTTTCTGAGAATTTTCTTGATTTCTTTTCTGATTCAGAACAGCAAAGTACAATAGTCAAGAAATTACAGATCTTCTATTCAAAATATGAAAATCTTGTCTCAAATATTATTTATTTCGACAATAAAAAAAATGAGTATAACCTGTTTCGTGACAGGAAAAATAAATTTATTTCGGATATTTATTCAACTCATAGTCAGAAAAATATTTCCAGAATTGATCAGATTACTCTGGTAGACGGGGAATATCTTTTTTCTGTGCCAATTTTTGAAAATAATACAGTTGTTGGAAACCTTGTGGTTACCATAGATTATATTGGAGCAATAAGCTCAATATATCAAAAATCCCATCTTGAAGGAATTCAATGGCAATGGTTAATTGACACCGAGGGGAATATTCTTTTCAGCAATTATGGCAATCGCGATGAGCTTGATATTTCGGCAGTAAATAGTATTGCAAACGAGATCAATGAAGAAATATCAGATGCTATTCAACATATAGCATTAATAAATGGAGAAGAGCATGAAATAATTTCTGCTTTCTATTCAGCCCGCTTTCTAAGGCGAGATTTTGGAGTGATCTTCTCCATACGGTCGGATTTGATATTAAGATCTATTATTTCCAATTCCATAAGCATTGCGTCCATAACTACAATATTGATAATCCTTATCATACTGTTATTTTATTTTCATCTGCGGAAGAATCGCAAAGCTTTAAAAATTACACA
This sequence comes from Bacteroidota bacterium, assembly GCA_030642585.1. Lineage (GTDB taxonomy): Bacteria > Bacteroidota > Bacteroidia > Bacteroidales > VadinHA17 > JAYEGO01. The sequence goes on from DAOWNN010000036.1 coordinate 5,633, forward strand.
ACAATCAGAAGAAGGCTTGTTTACAATAATTGATGCTATTCCAATAGGGATGATTATTTATGATCAGGATAAGATAATAAAGAGGATTAATCAATTTGCATTGAAACTTTTTGAACATGAAGAAGAGGTGCTGGTTGGCAAAAAACTTGGTAACTGGTACACCTCTGTTTTGAAAAATGCCGCCAGGTTAGGGTCAGAAAATGGCCTTTTAGACGAAGTTGCTTCCTACAAGAAAGAAGATAAAGAACGCTTCCTGTTAATTAAAGAAACTCCATTTTATATTCAGGAAAAGAAGATGTTGCTTGATGCTATAATAGACGTAACTGCATTTGAAAAAGCCCGAAAGCAAGAAGCTATGGCCGTAAAAACCAAATCTGATTTCTTAGCCAATATGAGTTATGAAATTCGTACACCACTTAATGTAATTATTGGCATAGCCGAAAGCATTGACAATAAGAACTTAAAAGTCAAACAAAAAGAATCAATTTCAAGTATTAAAAAATCTGCAGAATTGCTTCTCTCCATTGTAGATGATATCCTCACATATTCAAAGATTGAAGCAGGTGAAATATTTCTTGATGAAATCCCTTTTAATTTCAGGGAAGAAATGGATCATGTAATGAAGCTCCTGATTTCGAAAGCTAAAGAGAAAAAACTTGAACTTCATTTGGAGATAGATGACAATGTTCCTGAAGAGATTATAGGAGATCCTTTTAAGATTAGACAGATCATAAATAGTCTTGGAGATAATGCAGTGACCTTCACTAAAAAAGGACAGGTAAACATAAAGGTGAAGCAAACTGAAAATGTTTCAGGGAAGCTTAAGCTTAAATTTGTGGTTGAAGATACAGGGACAGGCATTGCAGCTGAAGATCTCGATTCGGTTTTTTATTCACTTAAACAGTCAGATGATAATGTGTTGGAAGAGCCTGAAGGAGCCAACATAGGACCAATTCTCTCAAAACAAATAATAGAACTGCTTAAGGGTGAAATTGAAGTAGAAAGTCCATCTGGTCTTTCAAAAGAACCAGATTGTCCAGGTACAAGATTTACTTTTATACTTGAGGTTTTTGCCGATCAGAGACAAAAGAAGAATATTCTCACGGATAAGGTTACCAGTTATTCTCATATCAACGCTCTGGTTATTAAAGATAACAATAACTATGGTCAGAAAATCATGGAAATGCTTAAGAATTTCGGTCTTTCTGCCCGTTTGAATTTTTATCAGGAAAAAACCATTAATCTTATTCAATCCAACCTGCAATCGGGGAAAGACCGGTATCATATTCTTATTATTCGTGATTCATCCAGCTTTAATGGTTTTAAGCTGGCAGAGGCATTGTATGATCAGGATCTGAGCGATGAGTTTCTGATAGTATTGTCAAGTTCAAATGACAAGAAAGGAAATTATGTGAAAAGCAGAAAGCTGGGTCTTGATTATTATCTTATAGAACCTTGTAATGGCTCAGAATTTTTTAATATTTTTCAGGAGAACTTCCCAAATATCAGGATGACTCCTAAAGATAGAGGTCAGTTAACAAAACTTAAAAAAGACTTAAAAATTCTTGTTGCTGAAGATAATTTAATCAACCAGAAAGTTGCTCAAACATTTTTTAAGAACCTTGGATATGAAATTGATATAGCGGAGAATGGGAAAATTGCAATTGAAAAGGCTAATCAAAAAGAATATGATATAGTTTTTATGGACATTATGATGCCAGAAATGGATGGTTGGGAGGCTACCCAATTATTGCGCGATGAAGGAAAGGACTTCCCAATTGTTGCCATTACTGCCGATATTGGCGAGGAAGCAAGGGGAAAAGCAAAGGAAGAGGGAATGAATGATTTTATTCCCAAGCCTGTGAGGATTGAAGAGATTAAAAGAGTTTTATTAAGGTGGTTTACAGAACCTGCAAATTAGCTATCACATAGGTATTATTTTCAGGCCAGTTAGTTTTTTTTCAATTTATATTATGGCTCCAGTAAACAGGATAAACATTCAGTCTTATTTTGAAACCAGGAGCAAGGTTCCTTTGATTGATGTTCGTTCACCAGCTGAATTTGAAAAAGGACACATTCCAGGAGCCATAAACCTACCCCTGTTTGAAAATGAAGAACGAGCTAAAGTAGGGATTTTATATAAGCAGTCGGGGAAATTAAATGCCATTCTGAAGGGTCTTGATATTGTTGGCCGGAAACAAACAGAAATTGCTAAAAATGCAATAAAAATTTCAAAAAACAATAAGCTAAATATTCATTGTTGGCGTGGTGGTATGAGAAGTGAATCTGTTGCCTGGTTACTGAGCCTGATTGGATTGGACTGTGCAGTATTGGAAGGAGGATACCGGGCATATCGGAGATATATAAAAAACGAATTTTCTAAGTCCTGGAAATTTATAATTATTGGAGGGATGACAGGAAGTGGAAAAACAGATTTAATTGAGAATCTGGCGAAAAAAAACAAGCAGGTAATTGACCTGGAAAGGCTTGCCAATCACAAGGGTTCTGCTTTTGGGGGAATAGGGAAGGGAAATCAACCTGGCACTGAGCAATTTGAAAATAATCTTTATGAAGAGTTTTTGGGGTTTGAGATAAACCAGGAAATATGGATTGAAGATGAAAGCAAGTCTGTTGGCAGAGTGAATATTCCTGATGAAATATTTTTAAATATGCGCAAAAGTCCGGTAGTTGAAATAAAGATGAACAAAGAGTGGAGAATTCAACGGCTGGTAAAGGAATATGCCGGCCTTGACGCAGAGCATTTAACTGCAGCAATTCTGAGAATACAAAAAAGACTGGGAGGACTCAACACAAAAACCTGTCTTAAAGCTATTGAGGATGGCGATTTTGAAAAAGCAATAGAACTGGTATTAATGTATTACGATAAGGCATATCAGAAAGGTTTAGCTTTTCGCGAAACTAAATCCATACTTCCATTTAAAATAGCAAATAAGAATTTTGAAGTAAACGCAGAATTGTTGTTAGAATATTACAAAACACAAAACCCCCAAATAAACTAGTTACAGACAAATCTCTTCTTAAGTTGACGCGTATGCCCTGGTGTGTTTCGTTTTTTCATAGAAACACCGGCTGAAGTTGAAGGCTAATTTATAAAGAACTTGTTTTTTATTAAAGTTATGATTGCTTTTTTTAACTTTATCATAAGAATAAGTATTTTAAGGCTTATTATTTTTGTTAATTTTTACTTAATAAGGAAAACCAACTTATGGAAAACCTGAAGACTATTTCAACTGTAGGCAGCATTACAAAGGTAGAAATGCTGAGTGCATTAAAATCCAATATTCTTGAAAATACATTTGTTCTTGAAAACGCAGAACCTTTTCCGGGATATCATGGCAAACACTTACCTTCAAAATTGACCCCTCATCATATTTTTCTGGTTACTAAAAAGGACCACAGCTATGAAGAAATCAGCAGGGCTTCGGTGAACATTAGAAAAAACTGCAAATTATCTTTTGGTGCCAGACCAGCTGAATTGTTTATTTTCAATACAAAGTTTTATGCCATACGGATTAAAGGACTTGAAAGCTTTGAACTTATCCAGGAATTGCAAAAATGGTTTATGGCCGAAGGCTTTTTCTTTAGAAAGGCCCGAAAATTTATTAATGAGGGTTTGATTCTTGTAAAAAAGCATTTTGAGCTGGCAGCACTTGCTGAAGGAATCTATAAGGACCTTGAGAATACTTCCCTGTATTATCTAAAAATACCCAATAGCCTGGGATGGAAAATTTTTGAAAAAATGACGATATTTATTCGAAATAACCTGGACAACAGCAACTTTGATGCAGCCATGGGAGTTATTTATTTTAAAGACCATATGGATATTGTAAGAATATTTGAAAAGGAATCCAACCTGGAATTTTTGAAAAAATTAAGGGGGATGTATCTGGAGGAAATAAGAAAGCTAAGCTTATAATTTGTATTCAATTTAAAATAACCATAACAGAGCCAAGCATGAATATTCGATAAATATTTATCCGTTTTACTATGTGACTTTTGGACCCATTGACTTTTACTCTTGGTTTTATTGTTGTTGTATTTGACTGGCGCCGACAATTTTATATAATTTATCTGCCCTGCGCACCTGAGATTTAATCGGGACAGAACAAGAATCGCCTTTTTTTGCCCTTTCAACATTTTCTTTATTTACTCTTAATTCAGAAACTTTTGTCTGAATAACCCCTGTGCTTGGGCCTGTAATTAAAATTTCATCCCCCAGTTCCAGGCTCCCGGTTTCAATAAAAAATTCAGCAACACCAATTTTACTAAAATAATTGCTTCCTTTTCCAAGATAAACTTTTCGCTTTGTAGCCTGAGACCCATATTTATGGCTCCATTCTCCCAGTTTCCTGCCAAGGTAGTATCCATCCCAGAACCCCCTGTTAAAAACTGTTGAAAGTCGGTTTTTCCAGGCTTCAATTTGTGCATCGTTATAAACCTTATCTTCCAAAGAAGACACTGCCTCACTATAACATGATGTCACAGTATGTACATATTCAGGCGGTCTTGCACGACCTTCAATTTTCAGAACGCGTATCCCTGCTTCCAGTATTTTGTTTAGAAAATGAATTGTCATCAAGTCTTTTGGAGACATAATGTATTCGTTATCAATTTCCAGCTCATAGCCTGATTCTTTTTCTGTAACGATGTACGATTTTCTGCAAGTTTGTTGACAGGCTCCCCTGTTTGCAGATGCATTTTTTTCATGCAAACTCAGATAACATTTTCCAGACACGGCCATACATAAAGCTCCATGAGCAAATAATTCCAATCTCAATAAATTTCCAGACGGCCCGGTAATATTCTCCTTCTCGATAGTATTATAGATCTTCGCTATCTGGCTCAGGTTTAATTCTCTGGCTAATACAACAACATCAGCCCATTGAGAGTAAAATTTCAATGATCTTACATTAGTAATATTCACCTGGGTTGAAATATGAACCTCAATTCCAGCTGAATAGGCTTCTATAATTGCAGCCAGGTCAGATACAATAATTGCACTTATGCCAGCATTTTTTGCAACAGCAATAACACTTTGCATAAGTTCCAGGTCGTGATCATAAAGAACAGTGTTCAGTGTAAGATAAGACTTAATGCCGCTTTTATTGCAAATATTTACAATTTCACGCATATCATCCTGACTGAAATTCTTTGAAGATGCAGCACGCATGTTAAGGTGTTGTATTCCAAAATATACCGAATTAGCTCCGCCCTGAATGGCAGCGTGCAATGACTCAAAAGATCCTGCAGGTGCCATGATTTCTATATTATGTCGTTTAATTTTCATCAAGAGTTTTAGTTCTCGCTAATTTCAGCTGGAGTTCCTTTTTTTTCAATTCTGATTACAGATGCAGACTTATTGGATAAACTAAGATTTATTCAGTACAATCCGGATACAACTTCCTTTATTAAGTTCTGAATTCTCAACAAAAATTTCCCCTTTATGGTAGTCTTCAATAATTCTTCTGGAAAGAGATAAACCAAGGCCCCACCCCCTATCTTTTGTTGTAAAACCAGGTTTAAAAATTGTTTTAAACTTTGATTTTGGAATTCCTTTTCCTGAATCTTTAATGTCAATATAAATATTATGACTTAAAACTGTTAAATTCAGTTCAATAAAACCATTCCCTCTCATTGCATCAATAGCATTTTTAAGCAGATTTTCTATAACCCATTCAAACAGGGTAGTGTTGATTGATAAAACTAATTCATCATTTTTTTCAAAATTGAATTTAAAACGAACCTTATCTGACAATCTTGATTCTAAATAATCTATTGTGTTAAAAAGAATTGGAATTATATTGATTGGAACAAGCCTGGGTGTTGAACCAACCCTGGAAAACCGTTCTGTAATTTTTTCAAGTCGCTTTACATCTTTTTCAAATTCCACGACCAGGTTCTCATCAAATTTTTTCATTTTCATAACATCTACCCAGCCGCTCAGTGAAGAGGTAGGAGTACCAAGCTGATGTGCAGCCTCTTTTGTTAAACCCACCCAAACCTGGTTTTGCTCAAATTTTCTTGAATTATTAAATGCCAGATACGAAACGAAAACAAAGAAAATGATAACTCCCA
>DAOWNN010000258.1 GCA_030642585.1 Bacteroidota bacterium
TTCACCGGTACCATCATTTGCATTGCTACAGCTTTCCCATTTGACTTCCCGGGATTCCACATTTTATTTGTTAATCGAATAAGTCGGATGGCTTCCTCATTCGCATTTGTACTTAAACCCCGAATAATCTTTATTTCCTTCACTGTGCCATCCACATCCACAATAAACTGAATATAAACGAAGCCGCCCCGGTTTCCGGCAACATCTTTAATATTCTTTTTGAGGAAGGACTCCAGCGCTTTCATTCCCCCTTTGAATTCAGGCATTTCCTCAATCTCTACAAAAATTGTCTGCTCTTCAAGTTCACTATCTGCGGTAACATCTTTCAATTCATATACCACCTTATTACTACTTTTACCAGGGGCATACCCCATTTTTCCGGAAGTTCGTGAGTAGGCTCCCCCCACTGCATAGTTGCTGACACCCTGTGGTAATGGAAGAGGCTGTTTAACGGAAGTATAATTCCCGTTGCTGTTTCTAATTTCTGAATCCAATGCAATAAAAGAAGTATATTGAGTCAGTAAATTATATTTCAAACCTATACTTGTTACTTCATTTTTTAGCTCCTCATGGGAATATGATACATGAATAAAGTCATCCAGTAAACGAACTTTCTCCCTGGCCCAAAGATATTTTAGCGCAAGATTACTTTCTTCCGGTTTGCTCTCTCCAACTTTCAGTATTTTGATGTACCTGTTTTCGCCTGTATAACCTGTAAGTTTAATACTTCCTTCAGCTTTTCCTCTCCATTTTCCAAATACGATTACGGGTCTTTCCGCAAAAACATCAGGGGTATTCGCAGGCTGTATGTCATAGGTTTCAAAACCAATAAATGAAAGTTTGATATTCGTAAGTACTGGTTGAGAAACATATTTTCTGAATTTTTCAGCAATAGCAAAAGCTTCATTTTCATTAGTTACAACAAAAGCTTCCCCTTGTCCAACATGTGCCATTCCTTCAATAAGATGCCTGTTTACCGAAGAACCTATTCCGAAGGGGAAAAAATTAGCCTTGCCTAAATTATCGCTTATATATTCAAAGGCTTCTTGTTCAACAGAAACATAACCATCTGTAACAATAACAAAACTCCGTGAAATTCCCTCGGTTGAATTCAGAGACATTCCTCTTTTTAAGGCAGGCAAAAGCTGTGTACCCCCGCCACCACTTTGCTTATCTATAAAACTCATAGCCTTGCTTATATTCTCTTCAGTAGCATTCGCAGACTTTTCGGAGTACAATTGTGAACCTCCTGCAAACAGAAGTATATTAAACAAATCTCCTTGTTTTAGTCCTCCCAGCAAGTCCTTCATTAGCCTCTTTGAAACATCTAAAGGAAAACCATGCATGGAGCCAGACACATCCACAATAAATATATATTCTCTGGGTGGAATTATTTCCGGTTTTACATGCTTTGGGGGCTGAATCATAGCCAGAAAAAAGTTTTCTTCTTTTCCCTGGAATAATAATAATCCAGATTCAATTTTTGATCCGGCTAGCCTGTACTGAAGGATTAAATCTCTGTCCCCCTGAAAACTGTTCTTATCTTTTAAAGATATCAGGGCTTTCTTTTTCCCTTTATAGTCAATATTTACATTATGACTCTTGCATTGTACAAGCTGTAAAGGTAAACCGGCTGCCAATTGTACCTCAATATCAAAAGTATAGTTTGCACTTTCACCCTCCTGAAGATATGGGTTCTCAATCCAATTCTCCGCACTATGATTCTCTCCTACTGAATTATACCTGGGCCCAACAACGGTCGGGTAAACAAATTCATAAATTCCTGATTCAGGAATAAGTAATTCGGTATAGTTAAGTTCAACTTCAATAATATCTCCCGGCAAAATATTGGCAACGTTCATTGTAAATACATTGGGCCTTTCCTGCTCTAATAGAGAAACTGTTTGCCCACTTGCTTTTGCCTGTTCATAATTCCTTCTTGCAGCTTCTCTTTCCTGGATTACTGCAATAATTTCCCGTTCACCGATTTTCATTTTCATAGCATAAACAGCAGCCCTGGTTGAAGCCGGGAAAACATAAATAGCTTCAAGTGTATTGCTCCCTGTATTTTTGTAAACCTGACTTATATGAATATCGGCTATAACACCTGCAATATGAACTTTTGCACTAGTTTCCTTTAGTGGCATCCTGTCTGTTTCTGGATTGTCACTATGTATAAAAAAATAGGGTGACTGTGTTCTGTCTTTTAGATTGCCCGGTCCATCAACCGGAATTCCCTGGGCATTTAGGCTGTTGATAATTACTGTAAACAACAGGCTTAAGCTGGCCCATATTAACTTTTGTCTATTTCTAATTATTCGTGTTTTCATGATTATATTATTTTAAATTAAATTGTTATGATAAATAATTACTCCTATTTTAATTCGAATTTCAGAGGTAAAAAAAACTTGACTTTTACGGCTTTTCCTCTCTGACGTCCAGGCTCCCACCTGGGTGATTCCTTAAGGACCCTAATTGCTTCAGAATCAATGTCAGGATTTAGTTTTCTAACCAACTCTATCATTCCAAGTTCTCCATGTTCATCCACAATAAATGAAAGAACTACGGTTCCTTCAATGCCTGCTTTAACAGCTGCTTCAGGATATTTCAAACGGGAAGATAAGTATGCAACAAATCCATTGATATCTCCACCCTGGAAACCTGGCATGTCTTCAACAATTACAAATATCTCCTCATTAGTACCATCTGTTTCATCAGGCAAATAGTTCATAAAAGGAACGGAATCGTTCTGGGATATATCGGTATCAAAAGGAATATATTCCTCAGGAAGATAAGATTGATCATCAACCATAATAAATTTTTCCTTTGGCAAAGGTTTGGGTGGGACCGGTTTTTTTTCTGGTTTGGTATAAGTATTAATTATGTCCGGTTCTAATTCAATTGCTCCCATATCTGCAATTGCAGTAAAATTTCCTCTTCCATTCCCGGTCCACTCAAATGCAATCAGTGCAAAAGACAAACTGATTAGTACACCTATAAGAAAAAAAGTATTCCTTCTTTTTTCCAGGTCTGCTGATTTGTGTTTTTTTTGGTCCATGACATTTTTTTTAAGGGGTTCACTATTAGGATGCCAGATGATTGCTTTTTCCATAAAAATAATTTGCGTTTTTTGGAATGATCTTTGCAACTAGTTGATTGATAGAAAAAAGATTTTATTACTTTGTTCCTTTATCTTTAAAATGATCTTTATAATTTGTTTCTGAAAATCCGATATAAGAAAGAAGGTGCAGGAAAAACCCCAAAGGTTTTTTCTGATAAAGATTTTTTAGACAAAGAAATTATCCGTGAATACCGTAAAAAACAAGACCCTGATATTCTGGAGCCTCTGTTTGAGTCGTATATGCACCTGGTTTTTGGTGTTTGCATGAAATACCTGAAAAATAAGGAAGATGCCGAGGATGCCACAATGGAAATCCTTGAAAAATTGTTGGATGACTTAATTAAGCATGAGGTAAATAACTTCCCTGCATGGCTGCATTCATTAAGTCGCAACTATTGTCTGATGAAGCTCCGCTCAAAAAAACACATATTCATTGGTGAAAATGAGGAAGCAGGAAGAAAAATACTGGATAATCTTGTGGAATCTGATCCTGATTTGCATCTTTATAATGAACGTGAGGCAGATTTATCTCAGTTGGAGGATGCCCTGTCTCAATTAAATACAGAACAAGCACAATGTTTGAACCTGTTTTACCTTTCCGGGAAATCTTACCAGGAGGTTGCTAAAGAAACAGGATTTAGTATTAAACAGGTAAAAAGTTATATCCAAAACGGTAAAAGAAAATTAAAAAACAAGTTGATCTTAATTAATAATGGCAATTCATCCCGATAAGCATATTTTTAATCCTTCCGGATGTCTTCGGCTGGAATCCCTTCAGAAATACATGAAAGGTGGATTTTCAGAAGACACCCGTGAGAAAATTTCTATGCACCTGGGAAAATGCCTGTTTTGCAAAGAGGCCCTGGAAGGACTTACTTTAATTCCAGACCCTACCGAGCAATATAAATCGATCCGTACAATCAGGGAAGGAATGAA